>NZ_CAWUDP010000023.1:0-117815 GCF_963920835.1 Scytonema sp. PCC 10023 | reverse complement strand
AATCTGAAATGGTTTCCAAGGCTATGTAATATTTGCCTATACTTTCACCAACTATATATACGCCTTATTGGATGACGAGTGGCTTGCCCAACAGAGTGTCACCGCTGACGGGTAGAACTTGCGTCATCTTTATTAATTCGGTTGACTAAGTATTAAACAACAAGATTCCCGACTTCTTAAAGAAGTCGGGAATCTCAGTATGCGCGATTTTCACAAATTAAATAGGATTGCTATAAATACTGGAAAATCACAAAAATTACATCTTTTGCTACTACATAATGATTTCTGACAGGTTAAACAAATTGCACTTTTTTCAAACATAGATTGCTACTATATGAGTTGCCTATATACAGTAAGCAGACTTAGCAATTTTAGTTTTGGATTACGGATACTCATTTGGATATTTATAAACACACACTTCGTCCCCTTTTGTTCACTTTGCTTAAAGCAGATCCAGAGTGGTTGCACGCTTCAACGATGCGTAGTTTAAGCTGGTTGGGAAAAACTGACCACCAAGCACGTGCAAGCTGGATCAACGAACGTCTGGAGCAGTCATTTTGCCTGTCTGATCCACGTCTAGAACAAAATCTGTTCGGGCTACACTTCCCCAACCCCTTAGGTTTGGCGGCTGGGTTTGATAAGGATGGCGTTGCTGTTCCTATGTGGTCAAAACTTGGCTTTGGCTTTGCAGAAGTGGGAACTGTCACTTTTCATGCACAACCAGGAAATCCCCGTCCTCGCTTGTTTCGCTTACCATTGGACAATGCTGCTCTCAACCGTATGGGCTTTAATAATCAAGGTGCAGCAGCAATGGCAGTGCGATTGGCAGAAGTTAGGAAATTAAACTTGTCTATACCGATAGGTGTCAACCTGGGAAAATCTAAGATAACTCCTCTAGAAGAAGCCGCCAAGGATTATCTCAATAGTTTTCGCTTACTCAAGGATTACGGAGATTATTTTGTAGTCAATGTCTCTTCACCTAATACGCCAGGGTTGCGATCGCTCCAAGATGCCGCTATGCTCAGTTCTATCTTGGAAGTTTTGCAACAGGAAAATACTACACAAAAGCCTATTTTTGTCAAGATAGCTCCAGACTTAGAATGGGAGGCGATCGCCGATATTATTTCCTTGGCAAAAACCTATCAATTAGCCGGAATTATTGCTACCAACACCACTATCCGTAGAGATGCACTAACAACACAAGTGATTGCCCAAACTGGCAAATCACCTCAACAAGAAGCTGGTGGTATCAGCGGTGCTCCAGTCAGGGAACGTTCCACCGAAGTGATTCGTTTTATTTGGCAGCAAACAGCAGGTGAATTACCGATTATCGGCGTTGGCGGAATTTTTACTCCTGAAGATGCCTGGGAGAAAATCACTGCTGGTGCTTGCCTCATTCAAGTATATACAGGCTGGATTTACGAAGGTCCAGCCATGAACCGCCACATTCTTAAAGGTTTGCTATCTAAGCTAGAACAAACGGGATTAAATTCCATCTCAGAAGCTGTAGGTTTACAGGGAAAAATGGAAAAGTAAAAAGAAATTTCTTTCTTTGAACTTTTGCCTTTTTCCTTTTAACTTTTACTTTCTTCAACCGGGAAAAACTCTTTAGTTTTCCTTGAGTATTTCCAAGCAACGCCATCCGGATCCTTACTGCGACTCCATTCTGGAAAATCTGGATCATCTCGCCGCTTATAAACAGTGCTGGAATAAACATTGAGGCGCTTGGCAAGTTCTGATTGAATCAGAGAGCCAAAAACCAATTGTTTTTCCAGCGGTTTTTTTGCTTCCTCAGGGGTAGGCTGCGGTGGTAATTCAGGTTCTGGTTCTTCCAGATGTGTCTGGGGTGGCGGTGGTGCTAGAAATGGTAGGGCGTGCTGGGCAACTGGTTGAGGAGCAAGTTCTTTCGGTGGTTCGCTACTGTCAAGTATGCTGCCTAAAGTACTCGCTGTTATAAAGTAATAGATTTTGCTTCCATCTTCCGAGTTACTGGTGCTAGCACCAAATTCTGCTGCTTTCGTATCTAGATAGCGTTTTGCCGCTTCGCCAGGAAAATTTCCCTTGATTGCCAAGTCCATTGGCGTAATCCTGCCTTGGTTTTCCCGAATCAGTTGATGGAAAGTCGGGTTCACTTTTTGGCACCACTGTTGCCATTTATAAAGTTGCCAGACATTGAAAGTCAGGACGAGCAGGATGATACCCAACCAAATCCGCCAGGTAGCAACAAGGAAAATAATCAAGAACGAGATAGGCAAAAGTAGAACTAGAAAACCCTTGCCGTAGGTTTCTATTGTTTTTTCACTCATGCCGATTACTGCCAAGTGATTGTGTTTGGAAATAATAATATATCTTGGCAAAAATTGGGGACATTATTTGTAATACTTTGTCTATTTGCCAAAAATTTTTCCTGGCAAAAGCCAACACAAGGTGTAAGCTCCTCCAAGCAAAGCACTTTGTGTGATGTGTGGGGAGATAGGGGTTAGGGGAAAATTTTTCACCCCAGCCCCTTGACACTTTATAATACACATATTACATTAAGACTACAAGCGGATGTTCACAAAGGAGTTAATTTCTACAAGTAGCGGATAGCTCAATTGGTAGAGCGCCCAACTTGCCTGTTAAGGGCCGATTTATTGAGGGTTATCGTAGATAAAAACAACACCCTTGATTCAAATTCCAAAAGATGCAGGTTCAAATCCTGCTCCGCCGCTACACCAAAATAAATTAAAAACATTTCTTCTAATTTTGAATGAGCGAATTTTCCATGTAGCGGGTAGCTCAGTGGGTAGAGCACCAAAAACATCCTTATTCACCTCTTGCCTGAAAAGGACGAAGAATGAGGGTTATCGTCTTCGGAACGGGAGGTCGCGGGTTCAAATCCCGCCCCGCTACACCAAAACAAATTCAAAACATTTCTTCTAAGGAACTTCCAATTAAAAAATCTCCAATTTGTAGTGATGCACCGAAAAATGGTGGGTTACGGCGCACTTTAGTCATAATGTAAAACCTCAGCTGTCGTGCGCCGTCAGCCCCCCTACATAATGGATAATTTATCTTTTGGTACTCCCTAATTTTGAACTTTGAATTTTGAATGAGCGAATTTTCCATGTGGCGGGTAGCTCAGTTGGTAGAGCGCCAAAATTATCCTTATTCACCCCTTGCCTGAAAAGGACGAAGAATGAGGGTTATCGTCTTCGGAACGGGAGGTCGCAGGTTCGATTCCTGCTCCGCCACCTTCCATTTTTGTCCGCAAGGGCTGGGAGATAAAGCCATGAATTATAAATTCTTCACTCAGAAAAAGACAGCGACACCACAGACTCAGCCTATCCCTGGACGAGAAGCCCAGATGATCCAAGGGCGTTCCGGCGGGTTTATGTTCGATGCTGGTCTTTGGAAGATGCTGCGGCGCTGTTTGCTAATTGGTACGGCAAAAAGTACTTATTATGCTGGCAAACATGAATTGACAGAGGATTTTGTTGCCGTGGTGACACAGGCGATCGCCTCTAATCCTGGGCGAGTGGCAGAAGAAATCCTCTACGCCAGTGATGGACGCGCCATTAACAATAGTGCGCCTATCCTTGCGTTGGTGCTGCTGTCGATGGGTGAAGCACCAGAAGCTAAAAAGGCATTTGGTGAAATCTTCCCGCAAGTTGTCCGTACGGGGAGTCATTTTTACGAATGGCTGAACTACACCAAGTCTTTGCGGGGATTTGGTAAAGTTGTGCGCGAAGCTGGAAAGAATTGGTTTTTACGGGAAGATGTCAAAGGTTTGGCTTACCAGTTGCTGAAGTACCAGCAACGCTATAACTTCTCCCACCGAGACGCTTTGCGGTTGTTCCACGCCAAACCACCTACAGAAGACCACCAACAACTGTTTGAGTGGGTAGTCAAAGGTTGGGAAATCTTGCCAACGGATATTCCCTCTGCAGCGTTGGCACAGATTTGGTGGTATGAGTGGCTCAAGCGCAACCCAGATCAGACTCATCAAGCGATTGTTCAAGGACACCTAACCCACGAAATGGCTGCACCTGTGGGCAAGATGGATAAATCTGCTTGGCAGTTGCTGTTCAACGAAATGCCAATTGGTGCATTGCTGCGTAACTTGGGTTCACTTACTGAAATAGGTGTTTTAGCATCCAATGAACACGCCAACTTGCAGCGAGTTGAAGCGGTTCTTAACAACAAAGAACATTTGAGGCGCGGTCGCATCCACCCAATTGATGTTTTAAAAGCACTCAAAACATATCAATCAGGTGGCTCATTGGGACGCAGCAAGAAGACTTGGAACCGAGTTCGCAAAATTGTGGACATTTTAGAAAAGGCAGTTGAACTGTCTTTCGATGTCGTGCAACCCACAGGCAAAGTGTTCATGCACGCTGTTGACGTGTCTGGTTCTATGGATTCTCCAATTGCGGATATGGGACTGACTTGTTGTGAAGTTGCTGCAACAATGGCACTGGTCACAGCAAAAGCAGAGAAAAACTATATGATTCGCGGTTTTTCTACTCAATTTTGCGACTTGGGTATCACCGCCAAAGATAGTTTTAGCTCAGCGGTTCGCAAAGCAAGCAAGCAAAACTTCGGTGGAACAGATGCATCTGTTGCCTATGACTGGATGATTAGAAACAACTTTAAGGCAGATGTCATCTGTCTTTGGACTGACTCGGAAAGCTGGGCTGGGTATAAGCATCCAAGTCAAGCGCTGGCGGAGTACCGTAAAAAGGTAAATCCCAATGTTAAGGCAATTTACATTACCCTTGCACCTTACCAGATTACCCTAGTAGATCCCAACGACCCACTTTCTTGGGATTTAGGCGGCTTCGATCCGGGAACGCCTCGCATCATCCAGATGGTGGCTACGGGTGAGTTGTAGGTGAAAACTTGCGTCCATTACTCAAAATTCAATAATCTGCTTTCGCAAAGACACAGAGGCGCTAAGAACAACTTCGCGTCTTTGCGTTTTTGAGCGCAATTTTAAAACTTATCACCAAACCTCCTCGCCCCGGAAGCCCCTGTTTTCTAAACATGGGGAGGAAGGGGCAGGGGAATTCATTCCCCGTCCAGATATCTTAGAAAGCATACGAGTAACCATCCTTTTTGTGAATTGGTGTACAAAACTTGTGGCTGATACCTGCGACACGCCCACTTTTGGTAGCGATATCAAAACTGCCTGTTTTACGGCACAGCATACGACCAACATATTGACCTATCTTCTTCCCAGTAGTAACAACGGCTTTAATAATGTCGCCAGTTTTGAAACCAAAATGAACTGATGAACGTTCTCGATGACGAGTGGGAAAGCCGTATCGGTTAGTGCCACACATTTGACGAGTTCCCCAGCCAGTACACTTGATGCGTAATGGTTGTTGAGTTAACAACTGAATTGTTTCCACGTCTCCAACACAAGCCGCATCAATAAGCGTGTTGTTTGGGCAGTTCAAGCCTTGTTCGGTTGCCCACCGTTTGTCCACCCGTTCCCGTTGTGGTGGGTAGGATGTTTTTTAAGGTGCGGAATAATTCCCAACGAGTTGCATTGACTGCGGCTGCATCCTTTAATGGTTGCTTGGCTTGTCGTTTTATTTTTTCTAACCTAGAACCATCATTTTTGAGAAACTCGTCTATAGACTTAGTTCCTTTCTTGGTATTGCATCGTTCGCACGACAAAGTTAGATTACTTACTCTGTTGCTACCGCCCTTTGATTTGGGATGGATATGCTCAATCTGGAGCGGAATAGTTCCTGTTGGAAGCTGACGACCTTTTATAATCCCCTGCTTCCACCAATTCCAAGCCGTTCGATAGCTAACCCCTTGAGATTTTGCGTAATCAGATAGTTTCATGCGGTAATCTTATCGACCTGTGAAGATATTACAGCATTTTTCTACAAAATTCTATATTATGAGGAAACGAGAATCATACCTTCTTTATCGCAGTAGGCACATTTGCGCCCCCACTTCTCTAGAAGATATTCGCGTACCTCATATCCAGCAACTTCTCCCTGTTGATACTCAACACCGTTGACTTCTGGGTTCTGCATTTTTTGAGTGTCAAATTTGACCAATTCCATAGCTATTTGACCAATAGGTGCATAGCGACAAAGTCGCTTTACCCAAGCCTCAACTGTGAGAACACGATGCATTAAAGATGGAGGCAGCCATCCCTCTTTACGTTTGCGATTGTCAAAACGTGGTTGACGATAACGAGTTTTGCGATTACGACGACTACGACGTAGTGAACGTCTAGATTCCAAGGAATCTTTAATCTGCCATCCTCTGTGTTCCAACTCCGCCGCCCAAATAACTTTGTTTTCATCCAAGATTGCAATACCCGTAGTTTTGCTTCCAGGGTCAAACTTAATTGTTAATGGCTTGGGGTTAGGATTATCAACCACGTGTTTCAAAATGATTACAAAAGGGTACACCCGATAAGCGGCAGCTTTTTGTTTTGTGAGTAATTCTCTTGCTCGTGCAGGAGGTATTGGATTGAGTGGTTGTTTGTTTTGGTCGATAACGAAAACATAATTTTGCATTGCTGCATACTCCTTGCGGGTAAAGTTTGCCTCGTTCATGTTTACGATCGGTAACTATCCAGATTGCACTGCCTAAACCTTCAAAGGACGTTTAACAATCTGGTTTCAGAGCTTGGGGCTGGCACGCACCCCAAGGTGAGTTCTTGAACGCTTATCGTAAACGTAGCCCTTTGATGGACTTGAACTGGTCAACTAGAGTCAACTGCAAGCCCCTGCCTTATAGGCATGGGGTTTACACTCAACTGTTAGGTCGTTGACACAAACTGTTAATCAACCCTACCTCACCTTTAGCACAGCAATTTTGTTTTACTATCTGGGAACTGGAGTTTAGACTAACGCATGACAAAATGACTCAAAGGTATTGAAATTTTGCATCAAACCAGGCTTACCCTATAATAATCTATCTACCTCTTTAAGTATTAAACCTGGAATCTTGACGACTTAATCAAAAAATTGTCTATAAAAATACCGTTTTGTATTATGCGTGTCGCTTCATAATTGAAGGATTTATTTAGATAGGCTTGCACTATATCTTCTAACCTAAAGACTGGATTTCTACACTTGTAATCTCGATACAATCCCAAGACAGAAGATAAATTTTTGTAAGTTTGATATGAATAAGTACTTAACCAAATAACTAGCCGCAGCTTATGTGAGGAGTTATCAATGCATCTAGAGCCTATTGTTTCTTTCGCCATTCTGTTAACGGTCATCTTAGTTGTCCCTCTCATCTTTGAGCGACTGAAGCTGCCAGGATTGCTGGGGTTACTGGCAGCTGGTGTAGTCTTAGGACCGCATGGATTTCATCTTCTCAATAATGAGTCGGAAACCCTCAAACTACTCTCTGGCATTGGGCTGATTTACCTGATGTTTGTGGCGGGGCTGGAAATTGACATGCAGCAGTTTGAGAAAACCAAGCACCGTTCCATCGGCTTTGGCACCTTTACGTTCCTTGTGCCCCTGATTGTCGGAACAATAGTGGGGCGAATATTTGGTTTTGGTTGGAATGCCTCATTTTTGATTGGCTCTCTGTTTGCCTCCCACACCCTGCTGGCATACCCAATCATCAGTCGGCTGGGAGTGATTAACAATGAAGCTGTGACAGTCACCATCGGTGCAACCATCTTTACAGACATCGGCTCACTGCTGGTACTGGCGGTATGTATCGGTATCCATCAAGGAGAATTTTCCACGTTTAGCTTAGTCAAGCTGCTGCTGGGGCTAGTGATCTACTCTGCTGTTATCCTGTTCGGCTTTAAGTGGTTGGGGCATGAATTTTTTCGGCGAACCGGAGACGAAGAAGGAAACCAATTTTTGTTTATCTTGCTGGTGGTCTTTATATCCGCACTGGGAGCAGAAGTTATTGGGGTAGAAAAGATTGTCGGGGCTTTCCTAGCAGGATTGGCGGTGAATGAGGTTATCGGTTCTGGACCTGTGAAAGAAAAGGTGGTCTTTGTCGGTAATGTCCTGTTCATCCCAATTTTCTTCGTTAGCTTAGGTTTGTTGATTGATATTCCTGCATTTATCAGCAGCATTAGTTCTATCTGGTTAACTCTGGCTATCTTAGTAGGTTTAATTGGCAGTAAGTTTGGAGCAGCACTCCTGGCTAAGTTGGTTTACCACTACAGCTGGCGTGAGATGATTACGATGTGGTCGCTATCTCTGCCGCAAGTGGCGGCGACGCTGGCGGCGACTTTAGTGGGTTATCGCGCAGGGTTGTTAACTGAAAATGTGCTGAATGGCGTCATTGTTTTAATGATGGTGACAGCAACATTAGGACCTTTAATCACTGCCCGAAGTGCGGCTGGGTTGACTGTAACGGAGTTGACCGTAACGGACACGACTCCTGAAGCAACTGAGTCAATGCTTGACTGGAAAAATGACCCCGCCGACGCGTTGACAGTGGTTGTACCTGTTCGGAACCCGGAAACAGAAAGGAATTTGATTGAAATGGCGGCACTGTTGGTGCGTCGCGAATTGGGTAAGGTAGTTGCCCTAGCGGTTACGCCTGCTCATTTACACATGGACGCACCAGACTTGGAAAATGACATCCAGCGAAGCAAAAACCTTCTGTCTAATGCTGTAGACCTCGGTCGGGAATTTGGGGTAGAAGTGGAACCTGTGGCACGCATCGACCAAGCTATTGCTCAAGGTATTAGCCACGCCAGCCGAGAGCAAAACTCTAGCTTGATTGTCATGGGCTGGGGTACAACTACAGGATTGCGTGCCAGGCTGTTTGGTGGTGTCATTGATAGAGTTCTTTGGGCATCTCATTGCCCTGTAGCTGTTACCCGTCTCTTAGATTCGCCTAGCAACATCCGCAGTATTTTGGTACCTATTGAAAATCTTACCCAAGAATCGGTGCGGATTGTGCGGTTTGCTGAGATTCTGGCGGATGCCAATCAAGCAGAGGTGACGCTGCTGCACGTGTGCGATCGCCATACCTCAAACGCCCGCATTGCCTGGATGAAGTCGCAATTGGATTTGCTGGTTTCCCGACACTTCCCCCAAAGCCGTACCACCATTAAAGTTATGCCAGGGGATAATGTGGTGAGTGCCATCCTCAACGCAGCAAAATCCTGTGACCTTGTCGTGCTGCGATCGCGTCGTCGTCGCTTAAGTATAGGTCAAGTTGCCGTCAGCGACGTTACGACTGATGTGGTACGGCAACTCCAGTGTTCGGTAGTGCTGCTAGGAGAGCCACAAGGCTACCAAGGGAGTATACGTAAAGCCAGAGTGACTGTCAAAAAGTTATCTTCTACAACTGTATGACAAGGAGTCAGAAGTCAGAATTCAGAATTCAGAATATCCCCAAAGGATGAATCCGGGGGTAACAACTGCGTGAAAATTCTTTTCTTCTCCACGGATAAATCCGCTTGCTCTAAACCACTATTCATCCACCAGCCGCACAAAAGTCATTCTGACTCCTAGCTCCTCACTCCTGAATTCTTCTTCGGTAACCTGTATTATTTTCTTTCCATAGGAGGATGTTTCATTTCCTAAAAAGAGATAAAAACAAGAAACGTGTACCCTATGGCTTAGGTATGAATTGCTGCCAGTAGCAATGGAAATCAAAATCAAGATAGATGCATGTACGATTGGAATAAGTCGAAGATAGAACTAAAAACCCGTTTTTCGCTCTTCATTCTTCCCGAAAGTCATGACATTCAATTACGATCTGTTTGTAATTGGTGCTGGTCCTGGAGGACTAGCAGCAGCTAAAAAAGCAGCAAGCTACGGTGCGCGTGTCGCTATTGCTGAAAAAGAAGCGATTGGTGGCACTTGTGTCAATCGCGGTTGCGTACCCAAAAAACTGATTGTCCAAGCTGCTGACTTGGCGCTGCAAAATCAAATGGCGCTAAGCTACGGTTGGAGTGACTGCGAAACTTACTTTGACTGGACAAAATTTCTCAACTCTGTACACCAGCACATCGAAAGCATTCATCACTCCTATTTTGAACAGTTGCAAAAAGCAGGAGTTGAACTCATTCGGGGTGATGCTACTTTCCGAGATGCTCACACTGTAAAAATTAATGAATCCGAATATACAGCTGACAAGATTTTAATTGCTGTGGGCGGGTATCCCATCAAACCAAACATCCCAGGCATTGAATACGCCATCACCTCGCGTGAAATGTTTCACTTACCCTACTTACCTCAACGGTTAGCAATTATTGGCGGTGGCTACATTGGTGTGGAATTTGCCAGCATGATGAATGCTTTTGGGTGTGAAGTCACAATCATCGATCAAGAGGAGATAATTTTATCAGGGTTTGATGATGACATCCGCATTGGCGTTCAAGAAGGTTTGAGCAAACGGCGAATTCGCTTTATCGGCAACAGTACCGCCAAACAAATCAAATACTCAGAAGAAAGACTGCTGTTAACCCTGAGTGGCGAGTCTCGAAAAACAATTGCAGCAGACACTATACTCGTTGCCACAGGTCGCGCCCCAAATACCAAAAACCTTGGTTTAGAAAATGCTGGAGTAGAACTTGGGGAAAAAGGCGCAATCCAAGTTGATGAATACAGCCGCACAACTGCGGAAAATATTTTTGCCGTGGGTGATTGCACAAATCGTTTGCAATTAACTCCAGTAGCTAGGGCAGAAGGTATTGCTTTTGTCAATACAGTTTTTGGTAAAAAACCGCAAAAAGTCGATTATGAGCAAGTGCCTTCTGCTGTTTTTGCTCGCCCAGAAGCAGCAAGTGTAGGTATGACCGAGGCAAAAGCACGGGAAAAATTTGGTGCATCTGTGAAATGCTACACCAATCGCTTTCAACCTTTACTCTCTCAACTGACTGATAAGAACGAACAAGCTACCATTAAGATAGTTGTTGAAGGTGAATCTGAGCGTGTTTTAGGCGCTCACATGGTTGGTGAACACGCAGCAGATATTATTCAAAGTCTCGCTGTTGCCATTCGTAAGGGTATTACCAAGCAAGACCTAGATGAGACAATTGGCATTCATCCAACAACGGCTGAGGAGTTTCTTTTTATGTCCCTTTAAGGGAATAAATTAGTCCTGCCTCAAGACCTTTTTCAAAAGGATACCATCTTACCCTACGAGATGTGAGTTTCGTTGGTAAAGTGGTATCAAATTTTTTTGATTATGCAACAAGGAAAGCTTGATATGACATATGATTACGACCTATTTGTCATTGGTGCTGGTTCTGGGGGTTTGGCTGCTTCCAAACGCGCTGCAAGCTATGGGGCAAAAGTAGCGATCGCCGAAAATGATTTGGTGGGTGGAACCTGTGTGATTCGTGGCTGCGTTCCCAAAAAACTTATGGTTTATGGCTCCCACTTTCCCGCATTATTTGATCATGCAGCAGGCTATGGCTGGAAGGTAGGTGAAGCACAACTCGATTGGGAACATTTCATCACAACAATAGATAAGGAAGTTCGGCGACTGTCACAACTGCACATCAACTTCCTAGAAAAAGCAGGAGTCCAACTGATTCCAGGTCGCGCTACACTGGTAGACCCTCACACTGTAGAGGTGGACGGACGCAAAGTCACAGCAGACAAAATTTTGATTGCTGTGGGAGGACGTCCGATCAAACCAGATTTACCAGGGATGGAATATGGCATCACCTCGAACGAAATCTTTCACCTCAAAGAACAACCAAAACATATTGCCATCATTGGTTCTGGCTATATTGGCACGGAATTTGCCTCTATTATGCGCGGATTAGGCAGTGAAGTGACGCAAATTATCCGCAAAGATTTGATTTTGAAAGGTTTTGATGAAGACATCCGGCTTGAGATACAAGAAGGGATGAGCAACCAGGGAGTACGATTCATCAAGAATACCCTAGTAGAAGCGGTGGAACGCGTACCAGAAGGCTTAAAGTTGACGTTATCTGGACAACATACAGAGTCAGTAATTGCCGACATATTTTTAATCGCAACAGGGCGATCGCCTAATATCGAAGCACTAAATTTAGAAAACGCTGGAGTTGATATCGTTCCCAGTTCCATCGAAGGACCGGGATACAGCACCATGAATGCTATAGCTGTCAACGAATACAGTCAAACTTCCCAAGAAAATATTTTCGCCGTAGGTGATGTTACTGACAGAATCAATCTTACTCCTGTAGCCATAGGCGAAGGTCGTGCTTTTGCTGATAGTGAATTTGGCAACAACCGCCGTGTATTTAGCCATGAAGATGTTCCCACAGCAGTATTTTCCACACCCGAAGCCGCTACAGTCGGTTTGACCGAAACAGAAGCACGTTCTCAATTGGGAGACGACGCAGTCAAAACCTATCGCACTCGCTTCCGCCCGTTATTGCACAGTTTGACAGGTGCATCAGAAAAGACAATGATGAAGTTGGTGGTGGATGGCAACACCGACAAAGTGCTAGGCGCTCACATGGTGGGTGAAAGCGCAGCTGAGATTATTCAAGGCGTGGCGATCGCTGTGAAAATGGGTGCAACCAAAAAAGACTTTGATGCGACTGTTGGTATCCATCCCACATCAGCAGAAGAATTCGTCACCATGCGGTAATTGCCTTGCAGTACATCTACCTTCACGGCTTTGCATCAAGTCCTTATTCTGCCAAAGCAGAATACATACGTACTTGCTTTGCACAAGCAAATATCAAGCTGAAAATTCCCGATTTGAATGCTGGCGATTTTTCTCACTTAACAATCACTCGGCAGCTTACTCAAGTAGCGTCCCAATTCAGTCATAATTCTACGCCAGTCACGCTGATAGGTTCTAGTTTGGGCGGTTTGACAGCCGCCCATCTGGGACAGCAATATCCACAAGTGCAACGCCTCGTCCTTTTAGCACCAGCTTTCGCATTCTTATCTCATTGGTTACCGAAGTTAGGAGATGAGACGCTACAGCGTTGGCAAAAAGATAAATATCTCATGGTTTATCACTATGGCGAGGAGCAAAAACTTCCTCTAAGTTACGATTTCGTAAAAGACGGTAGTCAATATAAAGAGGAGGTTTTGCAACGCCCCATCCCCACTCTTATCCTGCATGGACGACAGGATGATGTGATCCCCATTCAAGCCAGTCGCGACTTTGCTCAAAAGCGTCCTTGGGTAGAGTTCATGGAACTTGACAGCGACCATGGTTTAGGTAATGTTATGTCAGAAATTTGGCAGGCAATTCGGATCTTCTGCCAGTTACCGTGAAGCTGTATAATCAACAATTCTTAGTCATTCTTTGTTTTTTGCGAATGACTAAGCTGCCGCGCTTTCAATTTGCGTACAGCTAGGGACTAGATCAGTTGCGAGTATTGAATTTCTGAATTTTGAATTTTGAATTTTGAATTTTGAATTGCTTAACCATGCTGCCATTTATTAGGTCAGATTTAGCCCAATTTACCGCTTACAAACCTCACCCCAGCAGCAATACTGCTCAAGGTGTCCAGCCATCAACGCAAATTGATCGCCTGGATACCAATGAAAGCCCCTATGATTTGCCACCACAAATCAAAGAAAAATTGGCTGGGACTTTTGAGCAACTGATTGAGACGAACCGTTATCCTGATGGCGGACATGAAGAACTCAAGAGTGCGATCGCCCAATATGTCAATGAGTCAGCGAACCTCCCGCCATCTGTCTTCACTGCTTCCCATATTTCTGTTGGCAACGGTTCGGATGAACTGATACGCTCGATACTAATTGCGAGTTGTTTAGGGGGAGAGGGCTGCGTTCTGGTTGCTCAACCTACTTTTTCCATGTACGCTATTTTGGCACAAACTCTCGGCATTCCTGTTGTAACGGTAGGGAGAGAGGCAGATTTTGAAATTGATTTACAAGCAGCCCAAGTAGCTATAGAACAAACTCAAAATCCTCCCATCCGGGCAGTTTTTGTCGTTCATCCCAATTCACCCACTGCGAATCCCTTAACAACGGCAGAGTTAGCATGGATCAGAAGTCTGAGCGAGCATATTCTCGTCGTCATTGATGAAGCTTACTTTGAATTTAGTCAGCATACCCTTGCTGCTGAATTACCAGAGCGTCCTAACTGGGTGGTGTTACGCACGTTTTCTAAAGCTTTCCGATTAGCAGCATTGCGAGTAGGCTACTGCCTTGCCCATCCTGAATTGATCGCCATTTTAGAAAAAGTTCGCTTACCCTATAATCTTCCCAGCTTTTCATTAGCGGCAGCAACAGTTGCTGTGCAAAACCGCACACTCCTGTTGGAGTCAATTCCCCAAACCCTCAATGAACGAGCCAAACTCATTCAAGCTTTATCTCAACACTCAACATTACAAGTTTGGCAAAGCGCAACGAATTTTGTTTACGTGCGTCTCAAACCAAATGGTTCTCACTCACAAGACGCTGCTGTAAAAATTATTCACCAAAACCTTAAAGCTGCTGGCACTTTAGTGCGGCAAATTAACGGAGGATTGCGAATTACTGTAGGGACTCCCGAGGAAAATGCCCGGACACTCAATCGGTTACAAGCTGCTTTACTTGATTTAAATAAATTTTAATATTTATACTTCTTGTAAAAATCTTTTTTCTAGTTTTCTTGTTTGCACCTAGAGCGTAGAGCGCGAGACAAAATCATCTTTACCCAAGAGGTTTTTGACAGATATTAACACAAAAGCACTCTGTTACGACTTATGAAACTCTCGTACGTGTTAGATATGTCAAATTCATCTGTCTCGACTTGTGCCTTATCCAAGGAAAAACAGTTAATTAAAACTCAGTCATCAAAACTGCCATCTATGTCACTGCCCAAACGGCGTAATATTGCCACCGTTTGTGGCAGCACGCCCACTAAAAGGGCAAATGCTTCATCCGGCAATTGAGTCACCATTTCTGGTGGAAAGTATTGTTCAAATTGGTCTAGGATCTTCTGGACTCGCTGTGCTGGTACTGGGTTTTCTGTAATTTGTTTGATTAACCGAATCCACTGTCGCCTAATTAAGTACGCTTTCTGGCGTTCCTCATGAGACTCAGGATTTAATAACGACAGGTTGCCTATGGGCAATGCTCCTTGACAATCACGGTCGTAATCGCCGCCTACAGCCGCCCCAGGACCAGCAAATTCAGCATGGTAACGTTTAAACAGTATTAAACCATTCCGCCTACGACTGTTAACCATGAAAACTTTTCCACTGAGCAGCATGGTTAGAAGATCCGAGCCATAGGATTGCTCAGTTCCATCTGGCATGACAATATAGTCAAGGAAACTGGTGTCAGGACAATAAGTAGATACCATGGCAGTCTGATAGCGTTGATGCTTTTCGCTATCCATTTTTTCTCAAAAATTGAATGAGTTTGGTAATTGGCTGCACTTTAGATAGAAAACGAATTTGTTGCGCGATCAGCGTTTTGTGTTTTTCTTACTATCAAGAATTGGCTTGTGAATTTGAGTAAGAATAAATAGACCTTGTTTCGTAATTGAGTAATCATATTTTATGAGATTTAACTGCATTTGTCTTCAACCCAAGGAGGATTTTTTTAAAGTTTTTATAAAGATAAATATCGAAAATACAAAGTTATTGTAAGGATTTGAAAAATTTTTCACCGTTATTTCCCTGATGTCATAACTGTATAGTCTCTCTGAAATAAAAAAAAATTGCAATTTCTTTTGTGATTGAAATAGTAGATTAATTATCTAATATCTCCCGTCTAAATAGATATTTTTTTTCAATAAAGAAAAATAAAGATTTTTGTTTTAATCTATTAATAAATATCTTTGTATAAAAACTATTAGTTATTTTATGACGGTAGAAATATTATATGATAATAAAAAACTCTATAAATACTTGTTGTCAATATTCTTGAATAGCTATACGCCAATATAAGCATTATAAAAAATTTATTATATTATTTCAAGTATATTTACTTAATTTAGCTAAATTTTTAATTAAAATATTCTTTCTGGCAGCCTGTATGGTATGGTGCCTAAACAAACTGTTGTATTCTAGTTACCGTCAAATATCTTGATTTTGCATATGTGAAGATGCGATCACATTATTATATACTCAAGCAATCAGTTAAGCTTGCACCAAAAGGTATTAGAAGCCTACACCAAACGGCATAAGACTCACAAAAAAAGAGAATTTAAATAGCTGAGTCAAGATTTAGGCGCTTGTGCAAAAGAATCTGGCGTGAGCGTCTTAAAAAGAATGCATTCAAATGAGATTCGACTTTATGCACCTGATATCCCAGCTTGAAATACAGTTGCCCAGCGTGATGGTTATCTTCCAAAACATGGAGGTATAAATCTTGGAATCCCCAGGAAAGGGCTACTTTTTCACAACCTATCAGTAACCCAGAAGCAGCGCCTTGTCTGCGGTATTTTGGGTGTACGGCTAAATTAGACAAGTAAGGAAAACTCTTACCGCTTTGTATCCAAGAATCACTAAAACGCACACCCAATTCTACAGTTCCAACTAAGTTACTTGCGGCATCAGCAGTCCTGTCAACAGCAACTAAACAGATGTGATGAGGCGCAGGAGATGCCAAACGATGCCTTAAATCTTCGTATATACCCAAACGTAATAATGGAAAAACCCACCCGAATAAACCATTTTGCGAGTGAAAGCTTTCGGCAATAATTTGGGCAACACCAGTCAAATCAGCAGCGGTAGCCGCACGAATTTGGAATTGGCTGGAAGCTGGGAGGGCGGCGGCTGAGACTGGTTCTTGATGAGATGAGTGAAAAAACGAGGGTTTCAAGGCTAGTTTAGTTTTGATTTTATGCTACAGAAATATTCTCAAATTTCCTAAAACACCATCAAACCTGTATGAAAACTTTAAATTTGCTCATAGATACTAGATATTGTTCCTCTATACCTAAGCTTCAGAGCATATCTAACAATCAGCAAAATAGCAACATAGCTCGCACTGTTTTTTGTAGTATAATCTGCTGCAACAAGAATTGCCTACAAAATTTTTTGACACACACATCAGGGCAAAATCTGGTTTCTAAGCAAAACATTGCTGTGTGCCTAGTAGGATAAAGGCAATGATTGAAAAAGTTTCGTTCTTGACTTATGCAAGAGAACTGCTGGACTTTTTGAGAATTCAGGACTGAGTCCTTATGAACCCTATACTATGGGCAATGATTCTGCATAGCGGGCTGATGGTCGTGATTGCTAAATTGCAAGTGGGTATTTGTTCAATAGTATACTTTGCTCTTTAATTTTATTGTTGTATTGCAAACTTTACCATGATTGCTCTAAATAAAACTTATCTGCAAATGTTAACGTTACTGCTGCGGTGGGAAAACTGCATATGTGGCAACAAGTTGATTTTTCAGCCATCCTTGAGTGCTGGGTACTTTGTTTGACAGTTCTCGCTCTTGGGTAAGTAGAAATTTAGCAACTAAGTAACTATTCTATAGCAGTCCTATTTGATTTATAAAAATTATTACCGCCAAGCCTGCCCTCGAGCGAAGCGTAGGAACGCCAAGAACGCCAAGAAAAGAGAGAACACAGAACAGAGAATTTTACGTAGCCGAAGGCAGAGTCCATACCTCCTCCTGAACTGAGCGCCAAGGGCGCAGGCTGCGCGTTTGCGTTGCAAGAGCGTATCCGTAAAGACTCAGGGCTTATCATTTAGGATTGCTATATAAGGTGAAAGCTTAGCATCAATGTAATTGGGGTGCACCAAAGTAAATGGGAATCTACATAAGCTATTGAGGCAATTGGTTATTAGTAAAAGCTTTGATTGTAAGCAGTCATATCATGTTTGGCTAATTAATTATGATTTCCACCTTAACTGCACCCCACTCCGCGCCGCCCCTAAGCGCAAGCGAGGAGGGGACGTGATAGCGTTTGCGCAGCGTCCCTCTTAGGGACTAGCGTGGCCGTACCCACTGGCGTATTTTTACGGGGGACTCACAGTCGCCTCTGGCGATAGGGGGAAAGGGGTTCCCTTTGGGGTTGGAAAAGGGGGTTCTTACGGAAATGACAAGTATTCATCCGGACTTGATATTATGTGGGCAAACAGCCGGATTGCTAGCAATGTGCTCTCAAGAGACTCAGAAACATCTCTACTCAATCAGATTATTACCTATCCGTCTGCCGTTACAGCAGGAAAACGGTGCATGAAATCCCAAGCAAACAGTCAGCCTAAAATTTTGGTTGTCGATGACGAACTTGACAACCTTGAATTGCTCTATCGCACTTTTTCTCACGACTATAAGGTGCTTAAAGCAAGTTCTGGTTCAGTGGCATTGGATCTGCTAGCGCAAGAGAAAGATGTGTCAGTCATTATCTGCGATCAGCGGATGCCAATGATGAGCGGTACGGAATTTTTGAGTTTAACAGCTACTCAATATCCTGATATCATCCGGATTATTTTAACAGGATATACCGATGTTGAAGACCTGGTGGAAGCAATAAACTCTGGCAAGGTCTTCAAATATGTTACCAAACCCTGGGAGACAGAGGAACTCAAAGCGGTAGTACGCCAAGCAATGGATACTCACAATGTTCTCAAAGCCCGCACTCATGAACTATACCGCACACTCCGTCAGGAATCGTTGCTCAATATTATCACAAATACGATTCGCAGCGCTTTAGACTACCGGCAAATCCTACAAACAATTGTACAAACTGTCGGTCATATGCTGGAAGTAGATATCTGCCTCCTGCGCCCCTTCCAAGATGAGCAACTGCTGGATGAAGGATTTATTTACCAGGATGAGGGAGAGGGGGGAGATGAGGGAGATGAGGGAGAGGGGGGAGATGAGGGAGATGGGGGAGATAGGGGAGATGAGGGAGATGAGGGAGATGAGGGAGATGAGGGAGATGGGGGAGATGGGGGAGATAGGGGAAATGAGGGAGATGGGGGAGATAGGGGAGATGAGGGAGATAGGGGAGATGAGGGAGAAATTACTTCCTCATCCTCCTCATCCTCCTCATCCTCCTCATCCTCTCCTCCCCTCAGCCTGTTGCTAGCTCAAACAGTCTGGGAAACCCGCGAAGTTCACGTTATTAACGATGTGGCGAGCGATAAGTGTATCCAAGGTGATCATCCCCAGTTGCAAAGTCGCGCTGCAGCTTTTGCAGCTGCTCATATTTGCTCTAGCTTGGTGGTACCACTGATTTGCCGACAAGAACTGATGGCTGTGCTGGCGCTGCATCAGTGCAACGAGCCTCGGCTTTGGGGAGAAGATGAGGTACAGTTGGTGATGATGGTGGCAGATCAGGCAGCTTTAGCTTTGTCCCAAGCTCGTGCTTATGAGCAAGTACACGCTCTTGCTCAACGCGAAGCCCTGATTAATACGATTACTAGTGCGATTCGCTCTAGCCTGAATCCTCAAGATATTTTTGCGGCTATTACACAACAATTGGGACAAGCTTTACAAGTAGATGGCTGTGTTCTGTCTTTGTGGACAGAAGAAGATGAGTTTGTCCAGTGTGTCGGCTTGTATGACAATTCTCAAAATTTAAAGCGGGAAAATTTGGGTAGTGTTGACAACATTAATACTCAACAATTGCCTCAATCTCAAGCTCCTATTCAGGAAAATCCAATTCTCCAAGAAATGTTGCAGACACAGCAGCCAGTGCTTATTGCTGATATGAACCTGTGTCCTCCAGAAATGAAAGGATTTGATTTGCCTTTGAAGGTGCCTACGCGATCGCTCATGGTTGTTCCTTTACTTGCTGACGGCAAAAGTATCGGTAGTATTACGCTGCGTGAAGGTAATAAACCACGTCAGTGGATGTCATCGGAAATTGAGTTAGCAAAAGCAGTCGCAGCTCAAGCGGCGATCGCCGTGCAGCAGTCTCGACTTTACCAAAAAACCCGCGAACAAGCTGAGCGCTTACTGGAATTAGATCGACAAAAAACCGAATTTTTTCAAAATATTTCTCACGAGTTCCGTACTCCGATAACCTTGATTCAAGGACCATTAGAAGCGGCTGTCGCCTCAAAGCAGGGGTTGTCCTACCCTGAAAGTGCGATCGCCTTGCGTAACTCCCGCCGTCTACTGCGACTCGTCAATCAATTACTCGATCTGCAACGCCTAGATGCTGATAGGATGGAGCCTGGTTTCCGTCCCTGCAATTTAGTTCAATTTGTGAGTCAAATTGTAGAATCGTTTCGCCCTTACTGTGAGAAAAAGGGACTGTACCTGCTGACTCAAATGGGAGAATGTCCCACTGTGTACTTGGATATGGAAAAATTCGACAAGGTGGTTTACAACCTCCTGTCAAATGCTATGAAATTTACGCCCTCAGGGGGAAGCATCCGGGTTAACGTAGAATCACTAAACGACAAGTGCATATTGCAAGTACAAGACACGGGAATTGGTATAGTTAAAGAAAAAATTCCCCACTTATTTGAGCGTTTTCGCCAAGCTGAAGGCTCAGAAAACCGTTCTTATGAAGGAAGTGGTTTGGGTTTGGCTTTAGTCAAAGAATTGGTGGAACTTCACGGCGGTAAAGTCACGGTAGAATCAGTCTACGGCAAAGGCACTACTTTTACCGTATGGCTTCTCCCTGGAAAAACTCACTTGAGCGCAGAACAAGTACTAGAAGTACCATGCCAGTTCAACACTAACCGCGCTAGTGTGGAATTAGCTGATTTGGAATTGCTACTCACAGGTGACGACAGCGAAAGCCATACAACAGACTTTGATACCCAAGATTCAAAAGTCAAGAATGGGCATTTAATTTTAGTTGTAGACGACAACCCAGATTTACGAGCTTATGTTTGCAGAATTTTACGTGCCAACAACTATCAAGTGCAAACTGCTTGTAATGGTTTAGAAGGTTTGCACTTAGCCAAGGAAATGGTACCTAGTTTAATAGTTAGCGACTTGATGATGCCTGTAATATCAGGGCTAGAGATGATTCGAGTGATTCGCAACGAGAAAAATTTGAAAGGAATACCAATCATCTTACTAACGGCAAAAGCTGATGAGGAAACTCGTATTGAAGGAACAGAACATGGTGCAGATGCTTATTTGTCTAAGCCATTTAATAACCGCGAACTTTTAGCAGAGGTGCGGAATCTCTTAGCATTAAAAGAAAATGAACGCCGAGTTGTCGAGTTAAACACTTACCTCACAGAGTCGGTACTCAAGCGCTTTTTGCCTCCCGCGTTGGTGCAAAAAGCAGCTGCAGGAGAGTTAGCCTTGGATTTGCAACCGGAACCACGGTTGATTACAGTTTTGTTTAGTGACATTGTGGGTTTTACTCAATTAGCAAATACCCTGCGATCGCGCCGAGTTGCAGAGTTACTCAATGAATATTTAGAAGAAATGACGCGAGTCGTGTTTGATAACGGCGGCACTGTGGATAAATTTATGGGAGATGCTATTTTAGCTTTGTTTGGAGCACCAGAAGAAATAACACCCAACGAACAGGTGCGTCGCGCCATCAACACAGCAAGAGCAATGCTGCGATCGCTTGAACATTTAAACCAACACTGGAAACAGCAGGGTATTTTTGGTGCAGGTTCTGCTGTACAATTTCGCTGTGGTATCCACCAGGGTACGGCAGTTGTGGGAATGTTTGGTAGCGCTGAACGATCTGACTATACAGCAATTGGTCCAAGCGTGAATATTGCCGCAAGGCTGCAACAAGCCGCTGTTCCCGGTACGATTCTGGTTTCTGCGGCTGTGGCAGATTATTTGCAGGATGAAGAAATGACGAAATGCAGTCCGCTACAACTTAAAGGAGTAGACGAAACTGTTCTTACCTTCACTGTCAAACCAGAACTCGTAGCTAATCGATAATTTCTCCTGATTCACTGAGACTGTTTCGTCGTTAGTGATTATTCGCACAAATCACAACCAGTGGTAAGGCAGTGCTACACTAACTCAGGAATCAGGACTCATGGTTTAATATGACACAATCGGTTGCTGATAAAACTCCTATTCCAGATAAAGCATCGAGGCGACACACCGATCCACCTGGTTTGTGGATTTCTGTAGCCGCAATTTCTGTTACCCTGCACTTGCTGCTATTCTGGTTGCTACGCTCGAATTCTTATAGCCTGTCGCAACGAAGTTCTTCAAATCCTATCCCAGTAGAGTTTGTAGAGATTTCGTCAGGACGAAAAGCGCCATCAAAAGCAAAGCCAGTTTCGTCAAAAAGAGCTTCCACAACTGGAAAGCCGACTGTAGTTAGGTCATCAAAGCCAGCCGCTCAAGAGAATTTTACTCCAAAGACTTCTACTGTAGAAGATAGTAATGGAATCGCGCTCCGTACAACGCCCGATGGGGCGATCGCTTTCGATAACACCAAAAAAGCGAGGACTTCTCAACCTAAAGCAGATGATACAACAACCCAGCCATCTTCACAACAACGGGTTGTCGAGCAACAAGCACAATCTAAGCCTCAACAAGATGCAACATCTGAACCAACACCTTCACCCCAGCCTCCTGAGCAAAACCAACCAGAACCAACTCCACAGCCGACTCCGGAAGTCACTCCCCAAGCGCAACAACCAGAACCAACTCCACAGCCGACTCCGGAAGTCACTCCCCAAGCGCAACAACCAGAACCAACTCCACAGCGGACTTCAGAAGTCACTCCCCAAGCACAACAACCAGAACCAACTCCACAGCCTAACACTGCTGACAGTACAAATACAGATACTCAAAATGAAGCAAATCAAGAACTCGGTGAGCAAAATCAGGCTTTAAATCCGCAGAATAACCCCACAGATTCAACTGGTACTGATTCCTCACCGGAAACACAGGAGGCGCAAGGGACGCCTAGTAGTCTCCCCACACCAGAAGGTGAAGTCGCTGTTGGACAAGCAACGCCTCTACAAGATATTGCTCCACCAGTCAATCCTCAACAGTCGCCACCTTTGAATGAGGAAAATGGCACAGGAGTAGGAGTAGCAACCTGGAGTCCAGAAACTGATTTGATAAGAAAGGATAGAACAGACAACCCACCTCAAATCAAAGGGGATATTACGGAAAAACAATTGAACTTCCTTGCACTGAATAGAGAACTTGGCAATCAGCCTATAGAGTTCTTAGCGGTGTTAAATATTAATCAGGAAGGCAAATTGGAGATGATCATTATAGATCCAAAGATACCGGAACCACAGGCAAGTCAATATCACGAGTACGCCGAGGAAATTTTCAAAGGTCAGGAATTTATCCCTGCTAGCAACAACAATGGAACAAAACCACCTCAAGGACAGCTTCCTGTACGTATCAAAATACAGCCGAAACCACCTCAGTCTTGATTCTCCGATTGTTTGTGCTAAGAACTTCAGTCCTTATGAGAACAAATGAGGATTAAAGTCCTCACTACGAACATAATATAATTGAATACTTGGCATCTCATTAAGATTGTGTTATCCTGTAATGGATGTGGATTTGCGGGCGTAGTTTAGTGGTAAAACTATAGCCTTCCAAGCTATTAATGCGGGTTCGATTCCCGCCGCCCGCTTTATTTATAAAAAAAGAGTATATAAAAATAGTCTCCAGGTGAATCCTAGAAACCAGAACAGCTTTATGTTGCATTCTTAAATTATTGCGACTTATTGCGGCAAATAAAATCTTCAACCAAATTTACCACTGACGTATTCCTTAGTAGCTTCCTGTTTGGGATTCTGGAAAATTGCTTCTGTGCGGTCAAACTCCACAAGATAACCGGTACGACCTCCTTTTTCAGACGTTTGCACGTTAAAGAAGGCAGTCTGATCCGAAACTCGCGAAGCCTGTTGCATATTGTGAGTCACGATAATAATTGTGTATTGCTCTTTGAGTTGGTGAATCAGTTCTTCAACCCGCAGGGTGGAGATAGGGTCAAGAGCAGAACAAGGTTCATCCATTAAAATAACTTCAGGCTGAACTGCGATCGCCCGAGCAATACACAAGCGCTGTTGTTGTCCTCCAGATAAGGACAAGCCACTTTGCCGGAGTTTATCTTTGACTTCATCCCACAAAGCGGCTTGTCTGAGCGATCGCTCTACCAGTTCATCCATATCACCTTTGTAGCCGTTGAGCCTAGGACCAAAGGTAATATTGTCATAAATTGACTTTGGAAAAGGGTTCGGTTTTTGAAACACCATTCCAATCCGACGACGCACTTCCACGGGATCAATGTGAGATGCGTACAAATCTTCACCCTGGTAAAAAACTTTTCCTTCTGCTCGAAAACTTTCAATTAGATCGTTGAGGCGGTTGTAGCAGCGCAGCAAGGTACTCTTACCACATCCAGAAGGACCAATAAAGGCTACTACTCTATTTCTAGGGACATTCAGCCAAATATCGCGTACTGCCAAGAAATTTCCGTAGTATACATTCAGTCCCTCTGTACGAAAAACGGTATCCGTTTGATTCCCGGTTTTAGTGTCGGTAGTCATAAATAAGTAACGTTGTTTTCTTGATTTTAGTTAAATGTTCGAGCTTGCTTTTCTTATTTAAGTGTGCGACTCGTTGCCCAACGGGCAATGATATTTGTCAGCAGAACCAACAACACCAAAATCAAAGCCGCCGCCCAAGCGAGTGACTGCAAATTTGCATACGGCGAAGTGCCATAGTTATAAACAAAAACAGCAAGAGAAGGTGTGGGAGCGAATAAGCTAGTGGGCCAATACTGAAACGCTAAAGCCGTAAACAGTAAAGGTGCGGTTTCTCCAGACGCACGAGCGATCGCCAAAGTGACCCCAGTCACAATTGCTGGTACAGCTGCTGGTAACACTACTTGGGAAACTGTTTGAAACTTAGTTGCTCCTAACCCCGTAGCGGCTTGGCGCAAATCTTGTGAGACTAATTGCAAAGCTTCGTCAGTGGTTCGCACTATAATCGGCAACATCAAAATTGCCAGAGCGACTCCTCCAGCCACAGCGGAGAATGTATCAGTGGTCAGAACCACAATTGCATAAGCAAACACTCCAGCAATAATCGAGGGAACTCCGCTCAAAATATTGGTAGCAAACCGAACCCAGCGAGATATCTTACCAGAGCTAAACTCTGTCAAATAAATTGCTGCCAAAACTCCAAAAGGAATGCTAAATAGTGCAGCAAGTGCTACTACTATTATTGTTCCGACAATGGCATGACCAAAACCTCCTCCCAATCCGAACGGCGGCGGTGGTAATTGGGTAAATATATTCAAACTAAAACTGCTGAAGCCTCGCAAGAGGACGTAAATCAGCACTGACAGCAACGGCAAAAGAGACAATATCCCGCATACAAATGCTAAAACCGTCATCACCGTGTTAAACAATGTCCGGGAAGACGAGCGAGAGTAAGCCAGACTGCTGCGTCCCGATCCACCAGACGGCTGCTGTGAAAAATTAGAAGTCATATTTTAACACACCCAAATGCTACAGTCGCTTGACTCGTAGTACGATCAACTCTGCCAAAATGTTGACTATAAGAGTTAGAACAAACAGAATTAACGCTGCGTACATTAAAGCTGCAATTTGCAGTCCGCCGGCTTCTGAAAATTGACTAGCCAACAGAGAAGAAATCGTATTGGCTGGTGCAAACAGCGAGGCGTTAATGTTATTAGAGTTTCCAATCAATATCGTGACAGCCATTGTTTCTCCCATTGCCCGCCCGAGTCCCAGCATCACAGCACTCACAATGCCAGAAAAGGCAGCTGGAATGAGAACCTTCAAAATTGTCTCCCAACGGGTGGCTCCCAGTCCCAGAGCTGCTTGACGCAAAGTAGGGGGTAGGGAAATCAGAGCATCGCGAGAGATGGCTGTGATGATAGGCAAAGTCATAATGGCTAAGATGACTCCAGCAGCCAACATATTTGGTCCTGCGGGAACTGTGCTAAAAATTGGCAAAAAGCCTAAGGAAGAATTGAGAAATTTTCCCAGGCTTGTTAACGGGGGAACTAAAACAAAAAATCCCCATATTCCATACACAATGCTAGGAATTGCTGCTAGCAGTTCTACCAAGAAAACCAGCACTAACCGCACTTTTGCTGGTAAGAAATTTTCGCTCAGCAACACAGCTGTGCCAACGCCAATTGGTACAGCTATCAACAAACCAATAAAAGCACTCACTAAAGTACCGTAAATTTGCGGCAGCGCACCGTACTCATTTGTAACAGGGTTCCAAGTACTGTTAACTAAAAAGCTAGCACCATACTTTTGAATAGCAGGCCAGGCCTCTTTGCCAACCTGAATAGCTATCCATAGTAGGACGGCAGCAACCGCCAATGCAAAAATCCGAGTCAGCCAAATAAAGCCACGATCCAGTGACTTTTCTGCTTGAGAAGGTGGTTTAACTATTGGAATCTGGGCTTGTGTAGTCATGACGAGACCCATTAATGAAAAAAGAAGTGGGAGCGAACCACACCAAGAAATTCAAAATTCAAAATTCAAAATTCAAAAAGCTCAGCGTGCTATTTGCTGGCGCTGGCACCAGTAGCACTGCCACCCCCAGCAATTTTATAATCTGGGCTGATTGCATCGGCAGCCGCTGTCACTTTTTGAACCACGGTTTGGGGGAGAGGAACGTAGCCTAGTTGTGGAGCAATTTTCTGACCTTCTGTCAAGCCGTACTCAATCATGGCTTCTACTGCTTTGGCTTTTGCGGCATCGGGATATTTCTTGTTAGCCAGAATCCAAGTGTAGGTCACAATCGGATAGGAATCTGCCCCTTCTGGGTCTGTAATGAAGGCGCGGAGATTTTCTGGCAAGTTTACCGATGCCAAGGTTTTAGCTGCAGATTCATCGCTTGGTGCAACAAATTGCTTAGCTTTATTTTCCAAAGTAGCAAAATTGAGTTTACTATTTTTGGCGTAAGCGTACTCGACGTAACCAATTGAGCCTTGAGTTTGTTGTATTTGGGCGGTAACACCATCATTGCCCTTAGCAGCAAGTCCCGCAGGCCAGTTTACAGTTTTCCCACTGCCAACTTTAGACTTCCATTCCGGATTAATTGCACTCAGGTGTTGCGTAAATACACCCGTGGTGCCACTACCTTCAGCACGATGCACAGTTGTGATTGGCGTGTTGGGAAGCTTGGCACCAGGGTTAGCTGCAGCAATTTTGGGGTCGTTCCAAGACTTAATTGTGCCTAAGAAGATACCAGTATAAACATCCCGTGGAAGCTTTAGTCCCTCTACACCAGGCAGGTTGTAAGCTAGCACGATGCTACCCGCAGTCATAGGTAGCAAAAGTACGCCATTTTGCACCTTTTGGATTTCTTCATCTGTCATAGCAACGTCGCTGGCACCAAAGTCTACAAGACCTTTGGTAAATTGCTCAATTCCTGCACCGCTACCAACTGGTTGATAGTTGACTTGGAGATTGGGATATCTCTGGTTTAAAGCCTGAAACCAAGTTTGGTACAGCGGTGCTGGGAAGGTGGCACCAGACCCATTTAAGCTCACCTTTCCACCAAGGTCTAGTTTGCCTGGAGCAGTAGCCGTTGTATTAGTAGCAGATCCAGGAGAGGATTCGCCAGTCGTAGCACCGTTTTGCGCTTGCTGTCCACCGCAAGCCGCCAAAGTAGTACTCAGTGCTACTACTGAAATTGTTTTTGTTAAACGAGAAAGATTAGTTACAGGGCAACGAAAAAGCATGGATGTGTCGTTTCTGTGATTTTCCAGTTAAGCGTTTATACTATACAACTGCAGAGTAAAGAGAAGGTTAACATCATTGGAATTACTACTTTGGAATGGCTACTTTTTCTTACCCCTCATCTCGCAAAATTTAATCTTTACTGGACAAAACTTTGCCACTGCAATCAGTTAATTCGTAGAATAAATGATACAGTAGTACATTCGTTTTAGTCCAACAGAGACAAAAACAACTTACACAACCATGGTAATGTAGAAAGATCATCCTATTGAGGGATGAAAAAATGCAATTAGACAGGTATATGTGTTCAGAATAGCATTTTCAACTTGTTTAAATTTATAAAATAGCGATCCTGCTGAAATCTCAAGAGAATATGACAGAAGAAAAGTATATACCAGACAACAGAACAAGTTCCTTGACTAGTTAGCAAGGCTTCATATAATTT
This sequence comes from Scytonema sp. PCC 10023, assembly GCF_963920835.1. Classification (NCBI taxonomy): domain Bacteria; kingdom Bacillati; phylum Cyanobacteriota; class Cyanophyceae; order Nostocales; family Scytonemataceae; genus Scytonema; species Scytonema sp. PCC 10023. Next base: position 89,888 of record NZ_CAWUDP010000023.1, on the reverse strand, counting down.
GAGGGTCAAGTTTGCCAAGTGCATATATAAGTAGGTCGGTAAGAAAAAACATAATTGGAAAGGGTCGTCCTGAGTCATTTGTCATTATGAGCCATTGCAGGGGAACCTCCCTTGAGTCCTGCGGCGTAAATTGGTAAGAGTTTCGACCATATTTATATTTTGTAATATAGTTCTGTTTAAGTAGATAGGTGGAAATAAACACCAGCTAGTTAAGAAAGATAAAAACGCCTAAAACCCTTACTAATGACTAATGACTGCCAAAACTTGTTAACTTTATTTGTACTGACCTACTTATTCCCGCCTACCTACTTATTTTCCAATTAGAGATTAAGAAATAAAATAATACTATTATTTACACTTTTGTACGAGAGTCCTTTGCATGAGTGCCTTGTAAATGCTAGCCGCATCCAATCAATTACTATGGTCTATGATTGGCTTACTGCTAACGATGGGTGGTACATTCCTAGAAGCCTATGTCACCACTTTACCTTGGAATTGGAGTCAACATGGAATTCATACTTTGTCTGTGGGTGTCACCTATCAAATTGGTGGGGTGCTGCTCGTTGGTTGTTTAGGGGGCAAAAATGCTGGTGCGCTCTCGCAAATCGCATATTTAGTGATGGGATTAACTTTGTTACCTGTGTTTGCTAACGGTGGCGGCATTGGTTATGTGAAGCTATCCCAGTTTGGTTATTTGCTTGGTTTTATCCCTGGAGCTTGGATTTGTGGGTTTTTCGCCTTTAAAGCTAGACCTCGGCTAGAAACTCTCGCCTTTAGTTGTTTTTGTGGCTTGTTAACTGTGCACTTGTGCGGTATTACTTATTTGATTATCAGCTATGTTTTTCAATGGAAAGGAACAGAAACTCTGTCTCTGATGCAAGAAGCAATGCTCACATACTCCTGGTTGGCACTGCCTGGACAACTATCAGTAGTTTGCGCTGTCGTTGTTATAGCATATGTACTGCGCCACCTAATGTTTTACTAGTGATGAGTTTTTAGTGGTGTGTCCTTTGTCCTGTGCGCAAATGACAAAGAACCCTTCGGGTATCTCCTCTAGAGTGCCTTCGCACTTACGCCAATCGCCACCAAGTTGGAAACCTTAAGCGAAATTTCCGCTTGTTGGGATCGCCTGCAGAACTTCTGGCGTTGCAGCGCTGGCTCACAAATGACAAATGACAAATTCGCCATGCGTTTAAAAAATCTCCTGTTCTGGATTGCTGCCTTGTTAGCTTTTTTCTTAGACCAACTCACAAAATACTGGGTGGTGCAAACTTTTAGCTTGGGACAAACACAAGCACTACTACCGGGGGTATTTCACTTCACCTACGTTACCAACACTGGTGCAGCTTTTAGTCTGTTAGCAGGGAAAGTAGAATGGTTACGCTGGCTATCTTTGGGAGTGAGTTTAGCATTGATAGCACTGGCATCGTTTGGTCCGGTGTTACATCTTTGGGAGCAACTAGGTTATGGCTTTATTTTAGGCGGAGCGATCGGTAATGGCATCGACCGATTTGTTCTGGGCTACGTTGTTGATTTTCTTGATTTTCGAGTGATTAACTTTCCAGTCTTTAATTTAGCAGATGTCTTCATTAATATGGGTATTGTTTGCCTGCTCATTGCTACCTTTCAAAAGACTCCCACTTCAAATCGCAGGTAGCGGACTTGTCTATCCCCAGACTTTTCCTCTGAAAGTAGAAAATTTTTCTTGCAAACTACTCTCAAAAAGAAGAAGTCACAATTTGTGCAATTCCTCAACTGAGTTTGCCGTTATATCGGTTCTCATTTCAATCACCAAGAAAGAACGATAGATACAGAATCATTCGTCAGAATATTAAACACGCTTTTTGGGTATGAATTAAGAGTTCTGTTCAGCCGTATTGGTCTGAAGCCCCCGGATTTATCCTTTGGAGATTAACAAACTTTTTCCGCACTTATTTCCCCCGGATTCACTCGTTTTGGATATTCTGATTACTGTGTTCTGTGTTCTGCGTTCTTCTTAAATACACCACGAATAATCTAGAGACCGTACAATACAGTCTCTACAGCTGTGTATTGCACGCAACCGATAAACGCTATAGTCAGGTCTTGAACCTGTTTCAAACCCCGGATCGCAATATGCCCCCACTAAATCAAAGATGAAGTGGGGGCATATTGCTCAAGTTATCCACCAACCGCACAGAATCATAGCTGGATTCTGGTTCCTGACGACTGACGACAAATGCCGATTAAATTACGCCTAATCTAGTGTTGAGACTACTACCGCGACGATCCACCTGAACTAGGATTTTGCGTGCCAGAGCCTGAACCACCTTGAGAGGGAGATAAAGTTGGATCGGTAGTGTTGCTACCAGGAGCAGTAGGATCACTACTGTTGCCGGGGTTAGCAGGGCTGCCAACAGGAGGCGGGGCAATTTCAGTAGTGCCGCTTGGATTGCCTGTGGTGCCAGGGTCAGCGGGCGCTGTACCAGGTACACCTGTGCCACCAGGGGTAGTGCTGCTGTCAGGAGCGCCTGTTGTACCACCAGGCGGGGTCGTTTGAGTATCGCCTGTACCACCAGGTAGAGTCTGTTGTTGAGTAGTTCCACTACCGGGGACGGCAGGGTTGCCAGCAGGAGCCGGGGGAAGATCAGGGGTGCCGCTGGGGGTATTTAGCGTGCCAGGGTCATTTGGCGCTTTGCCTGGTGTAGCTGTGCTGCCATCAGCAGGTTGCTTTTGTGTATCAGAACTGCTACCGGAATTTGGTGTAGATGCTGCTTCACCTTGACAACGGGAGTTAAGCGGGAAATCTCTGCAAAACTTCTTCTTGTCTACTCTTGGTGAAAGTTTGACTTCTCCGGGTGAGCTAGTGGATTCACCACCTGATTGACCACCTGATTGAGCAGTCTCGAATTTGCTTGACTGGGCAAGAGCAACGTTGCTGGTTAAAGCCAGAGTCAAGGCTGTACCGATAAGGGTTAGATATTTTCCGTTCATATTACTTAACCTCCACACCTCAACGGAGTACTCCCGCTTATTAAACCAAAAGATCTTCATTTAGAAAATCATCCTAAATGAAGATCTGTATTTTTGCTTCAAAATGTGCTTATGTGTTAAAACGGGAATATTTATCTGTTTGATTTATCAAGTGGTAGTTAATAGAAATACAAAATCAAAAGTAGCTACTTTACATTTCTTCAACAGATGAAACAGAGACAAGACAAACACTACAAGCAAAGAAGAAAAAATCTTAGCGATATATTAAAGATGTGACAAAATTAACAACATAAGTCAAATTATATATATATCTTAATGTTAAATTGAATCGGGAACAATTCGGTGCAGCCAACGTCCTCATAGGCTTATGAGTACAATGGTCAAATACAAGCAGCGAGATTATAGTGCGTCCGATTCCTTACCAATAAACTGGTGTCAATAGCCGATGAGTTCCCCCCAACCGCCTCAAAAGCCACAAACTTTGCTTGGTCAGATAACTCAAGCAGTACAAACAATTCAAGCTAGAGTCGATTTTTCCAAACTGGCGCTCAAACCAAATGCCAAAGTACCAGAACTTTGGGTGCAGGATGCGGGGGCGGATAAGGCGGAGGTGTATCCGTTGTTGGGCGATCGCTACATCATCGGTCGCAGTTCCAAATCCTGCGATATTGTTGTCCGCAACCCAGTTGTTAGCCAAATTCATTTGTCTTTAGCACGAGATTCTACTCAAAGACAACCGGTTTTTGTCATTAAAGATGAAAACTCTACAAATGGCATTTATCGAGGTAAGCGTCGGCTCACTTCTTTGGAATTGCGTCATGGCGATATTCTCACCCTCGGACCTCCAGAACTCGCCGCCTCAGTCAGACTGCAATATGTCGATCCACCGCCTTGGTATGTCACAGCAGGAACTTGGGCTGGTTACGGTGTCGGTGGAATCACAACTCTGATGGCGCTAGTCATGGGCGTGGAATGGCTCAAATTTGATGTCAAACCCCTACCCGGACCAACGCGAGCACCCGTGGTAATTTATGCTCGTGATGCCACCACCAAGTTACGCGAACCTCGGACGACTGCTCATATAGATATGAAGCGGTTGCAGGACTTTGGTCCTTACTTGCCAACGGCAGTCGTTGCTTCAGAAGATAGTCGTTATTACTGGCACTTTGGAGTTGACCCCTTGGGGATTTTGCGAGCGGTGTTTATTAACACGCAAAGCGGTGATGTCCAACAAGGGGCGAGTACAGTGACTCAGCAGGTTGCGAGGAGTTTGTTCCGCGATTATGTAGGCAGGCAAGACTCGCTTGGTCGCAAATTCCGAGAAGCGATGGTTGCCCTAAAATTAGAAACGTTTTACAGCAAAGATTACATCTTGCTGACTTATTTAAATCGGGTTTTCTTAGGAGCTGATACCTCTGGTTTTGAAGATGCTGCTCGTTATTACTTTGATAAGTCAGCAAAAGAATTGACACTGTCTGAAGCAGCAACGTTAGTGGCAATTTTACCTGCTCCCAACGGCTTCGATTATTGTACACGAGGAGATAGCCAAAATAACCTCAGAACGATTGAATACCGCAATCGCGTACTGAAGCGGATGCTGGAGATGGGCAAAATCAAACAAGATGAGTATAACCGCTCTAGGCGCTCGCCCATCGAAATCAGCCCCAAAGTCTGCGAACAGCAAGCAAAAACAATTGCTCCTTATTTTTATAGTTATGTCTTCCAAGAACTACAAAATATTCTGGGCAAGGAACTGGCAACAGAAGGGAACTTTATTATTGAAACCCAACTAGATCCAGCCATTCAAGCACAAGCAGAAGTCGCATTGCGTAATCATGTCCGCACTGGTAAGTCATCTTTTAATTTTTCCCAAGGAGCGATGCTTACCCTTGATTCAAGCAATGGAGCAATAATCGCAATGGTAGGAGGCACCGATTATAGAACAAGCCAGTTCAATCGTGCTGTTCAGGCAAAAAGACAACCAGGTTCCACCTTCAAAATCTTTGCTTACGCAGCTGCTCTCGAGCAAGGGATTTCACCGGAAAAGTCTTATTCCTGTGCCCCTTATCGTTGGCAAGGCTTTACCTACAAACCTTGTCGTACTGGCGCTGGTAGTTTAGACATTGCCAGGGGGCTTGCCTTATCTGAAAACCCGATTGCTTTGAGGGTTGCTCATGAAGTCGGGCTGGATAAAGTTGTGGGAATGGCGCGACAGTTAGGGGTGAAGTCACAGTTAGAAGCAGTTCCTGGGTTGGTGCTGGGTCAAAGTGTAGTGAATGTCATGGAGATGACTGGTGCATTTGGTGCTATCAGCAATGGCGGTGTGTGGAATCGACCTCATGCAATTAGCCGGATTTTAGATAGCAGTGAGTGCCGTGACCAGAACGACCCTAAAACTTGCCGCGTGATTTACTCTTATGACCAAGACGCAGAGGCTAATAAACGAGTGCTGCAAACGAACATAGCTGATACAATGACTCGGTTGCTGCGCGGCGTGGTTACAAGCGGTACTGGTCGCAGTGCTGCGATAGGACTAGGGGAAGCAGGTAAAACCGGTACAACAGATAAAAACGTTGATTTGTGGTTTATTGGCTTTGTTCCCAGTAAACGACTGGTCACTGGTATTTGGCTGGGAAACGACAACAATGCCCCCACATCTGGAAGTAGCGCTCAAGCTGCTCAATTATGGGGAAATTATATGGGTAAAATTACACGGTAAGTGAAGAAAGAAGAAAGAAGAAAGAAGAATCAACAAAGAGTTTTCTGTTCTTCCTTCTTCTTTTTTGTTGTTCATTCTTTTGTCCTAACGATATCCCCGCCAAGGAATAACCTCCAGCGTGCCGTTCGGCTTGAATACCACTTGGTAGTGTGCAAGAGCTTCTTTGTTATTTGGAGGGGCTAGGTATGAACCATAGACATCTTGGAACATCTTAGGAAGGGGTGTTCCTTGAAAATAGTCAACGGCACCTTGGTTAAGTGGTTCGTAATCGGCGATGACGCCATCTTTGTTGACCGCCACCCGGTATTTCAAATCTCGCGCAAAGGAAGGAGAAGTACTCCAATTTTGGCGGATGCTGTTATAAAGCTTCTGGTTTAAATCCTTAACTGCGTTGGGGTCTGTGATTTTTGTACCCACAACATCTGGTGTTTTAGGGTATCCTCGCCAAGGGCTAACCTGTAGCACGCCTGTATTCGTAAAGACGACTTTAAATTGGGCGATAGGCGATTGCGGCGCTGCGTTTTGGGCGATCGCTTCATTAGTTCCCGAACCAGGATTTGCCGGATTCTGAAGTAGACTTGGTAAGGGAGTTTTCTCCACTGCATCATTCGTCCCTTTATCTACCGCTTTATATCCAACAATCGCACCATCCGCAGCCACACCCAAGCGAAAGACCAGATCCTGCTTCAATCCTGAGCGCTCAACCCACTTTGGATTAATTTGGTTATAGATTTGGCGGTTCAATGCACGCAGTTGAGATGCATCATTAATTTCCGGAACTGTCTTTAAAAGTGCTTCTAAATCCGTAACAACAGGCGATACCCCGGGTGTGGGAGTCGCCGCAGTTGTGGCATTTGCTGCAACTGAGGCAGGTGTCGTAGGGGCAAGAATAGAATTTGCCGTAGCTGGGGCAGTTGGTGTGGGCGTCAATGTAGCATTTGCGCCGATTTGTTCATTAGGAGTCGGTGTGGGGGTGAGTGCAGGCGTTGCCGGACTATTGACATTGGTGGTTGTATTTGCATCGTTCTGTGTCTGTGGCTGAGGCGGACGCACTTCCGGGACTGGAACCAAGCTAAAAGCAACGGCGGCGGCAGCCAAACTCGTTACTCCCACACTCGCAGGCACCGCCTGCTTGACTAACGCCTGACTGACACCGCCATGACGTCTGGCAACTGGTTGTAATTGCAGTGTTAACTCTGGTAAAGTTTGGCTATCTGCAAAAAATTGGTCTATTGCTTCTACCAAATCGAACAACTGCACTGTGTTCAAATCGAGTTGTATCGGCTGCTTTCCATTATTGGGGTTAGATCCGACTGAGTGTGATGCAGTATCTGAATGTATAATGACTCTGTGTCGGTTGCTGTCGATTTTCTGGAAGTGCACTAACTCCGACTCAAAGTTGTGTGCTTGAGGGTGTGGCACACTACTCAAAAATTCTTGGGCATACGCACTCACTGCCCTTACCAAACTTTCAAAAAATTCTCGCCCTCCTACCACCGGTTTACTATTGCCAGATAAATAGCATTCTGCATTTACCAATATGGATAACTCTGGGCGCAGTTCCTGAAAATGTGCCGCCCTTGACGCATCACTTAAACCCTCTAACAGTAATGTGCAATTAGGTAAACTATACTTACGTTGAATATTCATTCCACTTCACCGTCAAAAAGACTAATCCAGAACCGCTGCATTCCAGCTGTGCCGGTACAGAATAGTAATTGTCCCAACAAACTTATAGCTAGATCATCTAATTTTTCATCAGAATTTAATGCCAATACACCACCAGAACGCCGGGGATTCATCCGGCTCTTAAAGTGAGTTCTAAACCGTTCTAGATAGTTAGATAGACGCAAATTCTGTTCTAAAGGAATCTGTTTTTCAACCATTTGTTGATATATCATTAGCAATTGGCGAATAACAACTGTTAACCGCCGCGCCATGTAGCAAGCAATAACCACTAAGGCTTTTGCTTCCATGATAGACAGGGGACGGCGGATGTGTGCTCGTCGTATGGGGTTAGTGCTACGCATTCGCCATAAATTCACTCGATCTTTAACAATTCCTTTAAGATCCAACTCTTCAGCAAATGACAAAATCGCTTCAGAGCCACCAAGCTCTAATGCTTCAATTGCCAGTAAAATGAGGTCAATTTGCAACCGGGCTTTAGGGGGACATACCTGTCCCTCAATCGCCGGTTCGGGTAAAGTGGCCAGAATCATCGGCAAAGACTTGGGGATTGGACTGTTAAATTGCGTGACACTAGCAGAGACATTCATTATAAATACCTTATAGGGCTGCAACAAACTCAGTAAAACTAATTTAAAATAGACAACCAGTCAAGAAAATGAGACTGACGGCATTTCGAGGCAAGCCTCGCTGATATATACATTACTTACTCTTCCAAGACGATTGTTTCCGTATTGCCTTGAATCAAAGTTTTTAAAGCATCATTTCTCTTAACCTCAGTCGTTAGTATCATTACATCCTTAGCTTGTAGATTTGCTCTCATCGTCAACGAATAACGTTTATTGAGGGCTAATACCAAGCGTATGACATTTTAGTGTACGATTTTTCCGGGAAGGTGCGCCTTGTTTAACCAGGAGCTTGCAATCGGGCGAATAGGGTTGTAGCTTGTACTGCACAGTACTAAAACTTTTTTCTATTTTATGGATTTGAAGTCTCTGATTCGTGACATTCCAGATTTTCCTAAACCGGGAATTTTATTCCGCGATATTACTACGCTGCTGCGCGATCCAGAGGGACTGCGCTACACGATTGACCTGTTTGCACAAAAGATAGAAGCTACTGGACTGAGACCAGAGTTCGTGGTGGGAATAGAGTCACGGGGCTTTATTGTTGGCACACCGCTTGCTTGTCTATTAGGAGCTGGTTTTATTCCTGTCCGTAAACCTGGTAAGTTACCCGCAGCAGTTCACTCAATTGAGTACGCACTAGAGTACGGTACTGATTGTTTGGAAATTCACCAAGATGCTTTGCATCCAGGTAGCCGAGTTTTAATTGTAGACGACTTGATAGCTACAGGTGGAACCGCAGGTGCAACCGCAAGGCTAGTCCAAAAAATTGGCTGCAAACTTGAGGGTTTTGGGTTTATCATCGAGCTACGGGATTTACAAGGGCGGAAACATCTACCAGATGTGCCCATCGTCACCCTTTTAGAATACTAGTCAATAGTCATTAGTCATTTGGCTAACGACGAATGACTAATGACAAAGGACAAAGCACAAATGACTACTACACGAATTTCCTTGGATGCAGGTCGTGATTGGCTTTTAAAGTTAGTCACGAGTGAGACTTTTATTTATGTGATGAAACGGCTGTTGCAGGCGCTGTTGACTTTGTTGTTGGCGTCGGCGTTGTCGTTTGTGATTATTCAACTTGCTCCAGGGGATTATGTAGATACGTTACGGCAAAACCCAAAGATTTCTCCAGAAAGAATTGAGGAACTTAGACGACAGTTTGGTCTGGATAAGTCTTGGCTTGAGCAATTTGGACTTTGGCTGTGGCGAATTCTCACTCAGGGGGACTTTGGCACCAGTTTTGTTTACCAGCGGTCGGTGTCGTCGCTGTTGTGGGAACGGGTACCCGCAACTTTGTTGTTGGCAGTGTCTTCTCTGATTGTAACGTGGGCGATCGCCATCCCCTTGGGCATAGTCGCTGCTGTCAAACAAAATCAGTGGGTTGACCGCGTTTTGCAGGTGATTAGTTACGCAGGACAAGGGTTTCCCAGTTTCATCACTGCCTTATTGCTGCTCATTTTGGCTCAAAACCTCTCGCCCCTCGTGCCAGTGGGTGATATGACCAGCATCAATCATGCCGAACTCAACTGGTTTGGTAAAATCCTCGATATTGGCTGGCACATGATTTTACCCACCATTGCTTTGAGTATCACCAGCTTTGCTGGCTTACAGCGCATCACTCGGGGCGAATTATTAGATGTGCTGCGCCAAGATTATATCCAAACAGCTCGTGCTAAAGGGTTGCCTGAAAACCGTGTTATTTATGTTCATGCTTTGCGCAATGCGATCAACCCCTTGATGACTTTGTTAGGTTTCGAGTTAGCAGGTTTATTGGGTGGTGCGTTTATTGCGGAATTTTTCTTTAACTGGCCCGGCTTAGGGAGATTGACTTTACAAGCGGTGCAGGCTCAAGATTTGTATTTAGTGATGGCAAGTTTGGTCATCAGCGCCGTACTGCTGAGTGTTGGTAATTTGATAGCAGACTTGTTGCTCAAGGCGAGTGATCCTCGCATTCGCTTAGAAAATCTTAATTAACTAACTAGATGCAAGGGACGACGCACTCGTGTTGATCGTCCTTTGTCATTTGTACCAAACCAATGACTCATGACTCATGATTAATAACTATGTTTTCCGAAGTTTATTATTTGGTGCGGTCAAAAGCTGACGGTCGTTATCTCGCGGCTCTTCCTGAGCGCGAAGCTTTGGGTTATTTATTATTATTTCGCGAAAACTTTGATGCCCTCAGCTACCTCAACACTCATGCCGCAGAAGTGGCAAACCGTTTTGCCGTAGAATCTATTCCTGGTTCTCAAATAGCAGGTTTGCTTAAACGCTGGGGTTTTAGTGGCGTGGGTATTGTTTCTGACCCGTTATTACCAAAAATAGAATTTTTATCACACTCATGACGTCCGCAAGGAACGACAGTATGAGGTTTTCAGCCTGGCTTCAGACTGCACTTGCTCATGGTAAAATCCACAGACCTTTATCTGTCCAGCTACAGCGGCGTTTGCTCCAGTCGGTAACGCCACCTTCTTACTTGGTGATGCCTCGGCAATGGCCTTCTTACCTAATAACTTGCAGTAGGAACTCATTCACTGCGTCGCACCTTTTGGTGCCATTGACTGAGCAACTTGAAGCGCTTGATCTAGAATTTTAGAGGCTTTGTCTTTATTTGAGGAGCCGAATAGAGAATTATAGCTATTGGTAAGCACAAAAAGGATTTTTTCAATAGGTTCTTTGTTCTCTCGTTCTCTTGCCACATATTGTTCTGCGATCGCCGTTAGGGCTTGAGCTTTGTAACTTTTGTCTGTAATGGTTTGAGCAAGCTGAAGCGCTTGGTCAAATTTTCCCTGTTTTGCAAACCCACGGGCGATAGCACAGAATCTCCAGTCCTTGTGTCTAGCATCAGGAGGGGGTTGGATGGAAAGAGTGATTTGTAGCGCACGCTCAGGCTGCCCTGTCTCAAGGTAACCGAATGCCACCTCCGACAGCATATCCTTAAAATTCCACTGTTGGATGATCTCAAACGCTTGGTCGTACTGTCCGCTGTTTAGATAGTGCCTCGCAATCCCTCTGAAGGTGGCGTCTCGGTTTCCAATCGATGTTGCCAGTTTAACCGCTTGGTCAGAGTACCCGGCTTTGCCATAAGCGATCGCAATTCCAAGGAACGCCCGCTTCCTCGCATTCACATTCTCGATGGCTCGGGCAATTTGCCGTGCCTGATCAAAGTTTCCTAGTTCTGCGTAGGCATCAGCGACGCTAGCTAATGCATCACTTTTGCTTTGAGCTTTGTCAATTACAATTGCCTGCGCCGCTTTCTGAGCTTCCGCTAGCGTCGAGAGTGCCTTGTTCTTCTGCTCCAATGCTGCATACTGGGCTGCTGTTTCAATCAGTTGGGAAATTTTATCAAGGGGAAAGCGCTTGTCTGCAAGCGTCCGTATTTTTGGCAAGGATTGATCTACAAGCTCGATCGCTCGACGTTCTTGTCCGATGAATGCAAATTGTTTAACAATCCTTAGCATCTGAGAGATTTTCATTGAGGCATTTTCGCCCGATTGTGCCTCATCGATAGCAGATGCACTCTTAAGCGCATGTTCCAGCACTTGAGGCACTTGTTTCTTTTGTCCAGCTTGACTAAGATGTTCCGCAATTACAATCAGGGTCATAGTTCTATAAAGGGCATGGTCATTGCGTTGGGCAATCGCCAGCGCTTGCTTCAAGACCGTAGTTGCCTGCTCATCCTCTCCAGCTTTTGCATAATGCCCCGCAACTTCTGCCATAGTTATAGGAGTGAACACAGGATTGTTTACTCCTGTGATGAGCTCGATAGCAAAGCCATAGTACCCAGCCTCTGCGTATTCCTTAGCTCGGTTGAGCAAAGACTCATCCGGAGAAGTTCCGCTGCCGCTACAGCGTGTTGCCGTTTGGGTGCGGGCAATGTGGATGGCTTGTTTTAGAAGTTGCTTACCCTTAGCTTCCTGTCCAGCCTGGATATAACCAAGAGCGACTTTCACTAAGGGGTTGGCTTTGAAGCACTCATTGGGATTCGCTTCCGCCAAAGGCAGAACTTGGTTTAAAATCTTGACAGCCTGCTCAGATTTTCCTACCGCCGCATACTGAAATGCAATGTCAGCCAATATGCCATGTTTTTCAAAGTAGGTTTCTACTGCAAGAACTTGCTCCCCTGGAAAGAACGTAGCAATTAGTGCAGTGACAGCTAAAATATTGAACTGGATTATTCTTCGAGCCATGTTTTTCCCACGTCAACTTTTTGTTGCGCGACTACCCACAGGTGGTTAGCCTTGAACCGCTAAAGTCAACGACAGAAATGTTTGGCAGTTTGTGGTGATTTTGTTACAAAAATTTATTTAGTTACTGAGAGTGTTAGAAAACCCAGAGCGATCGCCATCCTGGGCAGCTCCCTCTGGGAGCATCGCCGCAAGCGCCTCTGCGCTTAGTGCAGAGTCCTCCGTTCAGGTACGCGCAATTGCCCTTCCCAACAACCTTGTTTTTTGACGCTCCCACGGCTAGAAGCCGATGGGCTTTCTACTACCAACGCTGTAAGTGGTATGTTCTGCTTTATACTAAACAATGAGCGACTTTCTTAACCAAAATTAAATAGACTTTGTAGCACAATAGCAACAAAGCCTATTTGAGCCAAAATCTAAAATCTCAAATTCCTACACTGGTGCTTTTTCTAATTTCAATTTAGAACGCTTCACTTGTTCGGGTATGGAAACGGGGTAATCTCCAGTGAAGCAAGCAGAACAGAAGCTTTCAGGGTCTTCTCGTGTCGCCTCTAGCATACCTTGCCAACTGAGATAAGCTAGAGTATCTACCTCTACTTGCTTGGCAATTTCTTCCACTGACATGTTAGCAGCAATGAGCTGCTCTTGGCTATCAGTGTCAATACCATAGAAGCAGGGGTGAGTGACTGGGGGAGAGGAAATTCGCATATGCACTTCCAACGCACCTGCTTCACGCAACGCTTTGACTAGCTTGCGGCTAGTAGTCCCCCGGACAATCGAGTCATCTACAATGACTACTCGTTTGCCATACAACACATCTTTAAGGGGGTTGAGTTTCATGCGGATACCCGACTCCCGCATACTCTGTGTAGGTTGGATAAAAGTACGTCCGACGTAGCGATTTTTAATCAGTCCTTCAGCGTAGGGGATGCCAGAGGCTTGAGAATAGCCAATGGCAGCAGGAATACCAGAATCAGGAACACCAATCACCAAATCGGCATCAGCAGGAGATTCTTGAGCCAGCCGCCGCCCGATACGCATCCGATAGCTGTACAAACTCTCGTCATGCATGACACTATCAGGACGGGCAAAGTAAATCATCTCAAAAATGCACATCTTCCGTTGGGGTTTTTGACTCCATTGCAACGAAGCTAAACCCTCTTCGGTAATCCAAACTAACTCGCCTGGTTCCACGTCCCTCAGGTATTCAGCACCAATAATGTCTAAACCGCAAGTTTCGGAGGAGAGAACATAGCGAACTGGATTCTCACCTAAGGTACCAATCACAAGGGGGCGAATGCCATTGGGGTCACGAACACCCATGATACCCGCTGATGTACCAATCACTAAGCTAAAGGCTCCTTGGCAACGGTGAAACGCCCGAATGCAGCCATCTAACCAATCGGCTCCAGCATTGATTTCTTCGGCTATTGCAAAAGCAATCATTTCTGAGTCAGTGGTTGTGACTAAGTTGCAGTTGTTGTTGAGCAACTCCTCTCGCAACTGCACAGTATTGACTAAATTACCATTATGTGCTAACGCTACTGAGCCGAAGCGGGTTTCGACAACAGCAGGCTGGGCATTGACTTTGCGGCTGGAACCCGTGGTTGAATAACGAGTGTGACCAACAGCTACACTACCAGGTAAAGTTTGTAAAATTGATTCATTAAAGACTTGGGACACCAACCCCATGTCTTTGTGTAAATTGACTTGTTCACCCTCAAATGTGGCAATACCAGCCGATTCTTGACCCCGGTGCTGGAGAGCGTACAATCCAAAGTATGTCAGTTTGGCAGCGTCTTCTCCTGGTACGTAGACGCCAAAAACACCGCAAGCTTCTTCTGGCTTGTCTGGACGATTTTCCAGGTCATTGGCTGAGTCGTTAGGCAATTCGGGATGGTTATCCAAAGAGTCGGGATGGTTGGGAATCATGCTAGCTGTGCTCCTGATGAGGGTATCAAGTCACTAGAAATATGTCAAAGGATAGTTGTAGAAATTCTTAAAAAGCTCTTAACCATCCATTAAAACAGTAACGCAATTATGCCTATGGACGCTAGTATCCCAGATGAGGGGATTTTATCAATCAACTGGGGGTGATCTTATGGATGGTCAAACGTCTTTCAATCGCGTTTAAGTAGCGATCGCTCATTTCCTCAATGCTAACGTTGATTAAACTTTGATTATCAGTTGTTAAAACCCGCAAACCTATTTCGGAATTCCCAACCTTGCCAAGTTGCTGCCAATGATTACCGAGTTGTTCTGTTAAATAAGTTTCCCAAGTTTTTTGTTGTTCTGTTGCAACAGAGACTACAATTCGCGCACCACCTTCGCCAAAAAGAACTTCATCCCAACGTTGGGAATTGTTTGCTGGTAGTTCTAATTTGATTTCTGCTCCCAGCTTTGTAGCAAGACAACATTCTGCCAGGGCGATCGCGACTCCGCCCTCAGCACAATCATGAGCGGAACGTACCCAACCTTTGCGAATTCCTTCACGACACACTTGTTGTACACGGCGTTCCAATTCAAAATCAACTCGTGGCGGTTTTCCAGCAACAGTGTTGTGGATAGTGGCTAAATATTCCGAACCCCCCAGCGTAGAGTGCGCAGAAAGTTCGCCCAACAGATAAATCAAATCACCATTCGCTTGCCAAGCTTGACCACAAATCTTGGTTAAATCAGGGATTAACCCTACCATACCTACAACAGGGGTAGGATAGATTGGTTGTGGATTGCCTTGAGAATCCAAAGTTTCATTGTAAAGAGAGACATTTCCACCAGTCACTGGCGTTGCCATTTCTCGGCAACCTTCAGCCAAACCGCGACAAGCTTCTGCTAATTGCCAGTATCCAACAGGTTTTTCTGGGCTGCCAAAATTCAAGTTATCAGTAACTGCCACAGGTTCGGCACCCACACAGCTGAGATTACGTGCCGCTTCTGCCACAACTGCCTTCGCTCCCTCATAGGGATCAAGATAAACATAGCGAGGATTGCAATCAACCGTAGCTGCAACACCTTGCTGGGGATTGGGGATTAGGGATTGGGGACTAGGAATTCTCTCCCCCTCCTCTACTCTCTCACTCCCTCCCTCCCTCACTCCCTCACTCCCTCCCTCCTCTTGCTGAGGACGCAAGCGAATCACAGAGGCATCTGCACCACCAGGTAACACAACAGTGTTATTCTGGACTTGATGGTCATACTGACGATACACCCAACGTTTCGATGCAATGGTGGGCGTATCGAGCAAAGTCAACAGGATGTCATTCCAACTTTGCAAACGTCCTTGAATTTCAATTCCAGCAGATGTACTCTCAGGCAAAGAATCAGGCGTCCATTCCCAAGCTTTTCGTACATATTCTGGTGGTTGTGCCAACACTTCTCGGTGATACAGCGGCGTATTTTCTGCCAACGCTGTTGCCGGAATTTCTGCGGCAATTTCACCTTGGAATAGAATCCGTACAATAGGTTCATAAATGACGCTTCCTGCAACCACAGCTTGCAGCCCCCAACGGTGGAAAATGTCAATTAACTCTTGCTCACGTCCCTTGTGTGCAACAAACAGCATCCGTTCTTGAGATTCCGAAAGCAGATATTCATAAGGAACCATTCCCGCTTCCCGTACAGGAATCTTGTCTAAATCGAATTCAATGCCCACGCCGCCTTTTGCTGCCATTTCTGAAGTAGAACAGGTAATGCCAGCTGCACCCATATCCTGTGCGGCGACCACTGCACCTGTCTTAAACGCCTCCAAACAAGCTTCAATTAACGACTTTTCCAAGAAGGGGTCGCCGACCTGTACCGCCGGACGGTCATCTACTGACTGATCACTCAGTTCTGCACTGGCAAAACTTGCGCCTCCCATACCATCGCGTCCGGTGGTGGAACCGACATAAAGCACTGGGTTGCCTATACCAGATGCACCAGATGTGACGATTTCTGGCGTTTCCATCAATCCCAATGCCATCACATTCACCAAAGGATTGCCAGAGTACGCGGGGTCAAAGTAAACTTCACCGCCTACAGTGGGGACACCAACACAGTTGTGTGTAACGATGCCAGAAGTCGTCACAAAAAGATGAGTGTTATCTACCTCAACATCATAGACATCGCATTCCTCAACAGTGTTGGTTTCTATGCTCTTAATTTTGACAGCAGCTACCTCATTTGAAGACTTACGAAAACGTGGGAAAGAATCTTTCGTCCCCTCATACCGTGCCAAAGCTGTCGCTAACTCTACAGTGCGTTCCTCGGCAAAAACGTTTGATAACGCTGTTAGTCCCACGAAGTTGTTAACTTCTAATTGCCATAATGGTAGCCGTGTATGCTGACGACCTTCTATTTGTCCTGTTGATGGCGATCGCTGATAAATATATGGGATTACCCCCTGATTTTGGAGGAGTGCCACGGTTTGATCAAACAGTTTGCGGCTAGTTGTCGCATAGGTAATTTTTGCATGATTTCCATGAGTTTTTGTGGTCAGGGAACCATCACCTCTGAATAAACCTTTGAGTGCTTCCAACTGTAAGTTAGCAGACCATTGGAAAACAAAACTTGGGAAAGCTTTATTACTTGCTCCAGTACCGCACCGCCAAACGTCTTTTAAAATGTAACCAAATAGCCATGAAGTCGCATAAACAATGATTGTAGAAGCCCGTTTTTCTAAACAAGGGCGAAGTCCCAGATGTTTGAGTCCGTACACAACGTCATTGACATATTCGGTTTCATGCAGAGCAAACGTGAAGATAATTTTATATGTATTGCCGTTTTGAGAAACACATCCTTCTGAAAGATAGTAACCGAGTACGCGTGCTAACACCTCATCTGCATGGATGGCTGCTTTCATGTAATTAGCTTTTCCACGACGGAAAAGACAAACTTCGTGGCGAGCAACATTAAGCAGTGGCTCTAAGCTCAGAAAATGTGAAAGGGGTAGTATACTATTGTTTAGGTAGTGGTGACGACTGTAAACAGAAGGTTCAATTAATTGTAAAGCTGTCCGAATGACATCTGTTGCTTGCCAATTTGAGGGCAACTGCACATAAACATTTTTACCACTTTCATCTTGAGGGTTCAAAGCGCTAATGAAATCGAGTGGTGAAAAATCTCCACTACCTTCTGGTGATTCTGGCAACGACACCAGTATTGGCAATTCGTAACCAACCTGTAAGCTTTGGGCTGGACAAATTTCCCACTCACCGTTTGACCGAATTAACATCGGATGATCTGGTGTGACAGTTAGGTTACGACCAAGAGATGTACGAATAGTTACTAAGGTTTTAGTGCGTCGTTTAAACACACGCCGCACACGCTGCCAGCAACTGTCGTGAGTGTCAGGGTCTACGGATAGGGTTTCAACTGCAGCTGTATCATCTAACTCTAAGGTTATGAGATTTGAATGCAGCCTTGATTCTACAAAGTTGCCGATGGTGTCAAAATGTACGCCAGTGCGATCGCGCCAGATAAATGTTTCTTTACCAACCAAACAATTTCCGTAATGTGAAATACCAGCGACCACACCACTAAAAAGCCTTTGAGTTTTCGCATCTTCTAAGGAACCAAAGCGCAGGGAGTTTAATACGGCAATAGGACGCGCACCCATTGTAAAGATATCTCTTAAGATACCTCCTACTCCTGTAGCAGCTCCTTGAAAGGGTTCAACAGCTGAGGGGTGGTTGTGTGATTCAATCTTAAATGCTAGGCGCAGGCGATCGCCCAAATCTACAACACCAGCATTTTCACCAGGTCCAACAAGAATGCGGGATCCTGTCGTGGGAAATTGTTTGAGTAACGGACGAGAATTCTTGTAACAGCAGTGTTCTGACCACATCACCCCAAACATTCCTAGTTCAGCTTTGTTAGGATGACGCCCTAAACGCCTGACTATTTCTTCATATTCTTCTAGCTTCAAACCTTCAGCAGCGATTTCTTCAGGAGAAAAAGGAGCATCGGAAATGGCGGTCATGGCAATAATGCACCAAGGGGACAGAGCCTTATTTTAGCGGTTTACTTAGGTGCTTTTTTCAAAATGCAAGAGTTCTTCTTTGGATCTTTCCTGTTGAACAACTCCCACGACCAAGTTATAAGCTTCCTCCTGAGATAGATTCAGACTGTAGTTATTCAACTAGCCCCGCTGCAGAGTCCCACGGAACCTGTAAGGGTAAACGAAACTTGCACAGCAAGTTGGAACCCCCTGCCTTTAGGCATGGGGTAGTTCAGCCCCCCAACCCTTACACCCTTACACCCCTAGTACCGCAAGGCGGAAGTCAAAAGTGAAGGTAACAAGTCAAAAGTATTATGGAATGGGCTTTTTAGGGATTTTAAATGGTTGCCCTATTTACGCCGCTCTGTACTAGTTTTTGACATCTTTTTCGTCACATCTGGGAATGGCAAAACTAGATGTGCTATTAACAAAGTAAATCTAGGTGACTGCACGCCCACACCTGTGAATTTCTTGCCAGGACCTAAGCCTTTTGGTTCAACTGTAGAAATACGTAATTTTTTCTTTAAACTTTAAGCTCTCAACAAACAAATAAGTGTTTCCACTATTTGAACAATTTATTTTTTTTCGTAGAATAAATATGTGCTAAGCCAAGGATGAAAATAAATTTCACTATCTACAATATGGCTATTTCAAGTGGTGATTGAACAAGTTCTATGTTGTTTGAATCTTCAATTCTGCAATGGCTATCATGCTTGCCTTAGTTAACAAAATTTTATTTTTTTAGTGTGTCCCTACTAATCAACACAATCGTTACAGTTAGCCTATTGATTGAATTGGTGGCTTAGTTGGCGCTTTTCACAAAAGGAATTGTAAAAGAAGTGCTAGGTAAGTCATTCTGTCTAAAGCTTTGTCTGCAATTTTCATCGGTGCTATGTATATGAAAAAATTTCTTTTTTCAACTGCTATTTTGACTTTTCTAAAAAATAATTACAGCATTTATCGATCAATGAGAGTTTTTACTGTTTCCTGATTCATTTTTAGTTTCAAAAATTTGATTGGTGCATGATGAATGCTTTTGCACCTATCTTCCTCAAACCAACACTCCTGCATGAGCCATGAAATAGTTTCTAGATTTTGCATTCAACAAATCTGCTCTCACTGAAAACCCGTCTTCATATTCGATTGTGTCATGGCTCATGGCTGATTTTTTTTCTTTTTCAAGAGTTATCATACTAGAGCAGATTGCATTTTTCTTGAGGTACACCTTTTCAACTCAAAAGCCAGATCTAGCATAACACGGTTCAGATAAGACCAAAACCATTATCAACACGTTTATGTAGAACTTTCGTCCGAAAGTTCTACACGTGTCGAATCTTCACCTCCTGAATTCTGCTGTATTACTATCTAAAACTTGGTTTTGGGGTTGAGTAGCACAACCCAAGAAAGCATCAAGAACAAGTATCTCTACCATAAGATAGATGAACTGACGCATTTTGCATCATCTGCGTTGATGTTTACATAAAAGCTGATTTTGTAATTAATTTTATATTTTTTTTTGAGAATATGATAAAGCTTGTCTAAATTCTAGAGATACCAAGTTCCGCGTGTTGATGTGTGAATACAGTTTGGCAGAAATAATTTTGTGATGAACATCACTGATAGCGATGATTAAGATCGTATTCCTCATATGGCTAAATTGGCAGAATACAAACAACTGAACTCTAGCCGAGTCATTAATAGGGAACACACTAAATGCCGACAGCCTTCTCTTGAAGACTGTTGGCTTTTTATATATGGGGAGCGAGTCACAGCACGTGGCGGAACGGGAGGTGGAGAGAAAGTTAAAAGTCTTTGACTAATGACTCTTGAATGTTGAGTATCCAATAAAATTTCCCCACAACCTGTTAGTAACTTGACAGAGATTCTGCCGGAGCCACTATCTAGTGTGGGGAAGATATGATCAGTATATAAGTATTATTGGTGTTGAGTCCTAGTTGCTTGCACTTTGTTTAGAAGCCTGCAAGCAGAAGGAAAACAAAACTCACCTTGTATTACGACATCGCTTGAATGATGTAATCAAAGTAGGGTCCTGCTTCGGCGGCGTCTTCTGCATTCAGTAAGTTAAGGGAGGCTTTTTTCAGAGAGTTGATGGCTTCTACCATTCCAGGTACGGGAACGCCAAGCGAGTTGTACATTTCCCGCACGCCAATTAAACCAATTTTTTCAATTGGTTCTTTGTCACCAGCAAGTACACCGTAAGTAATTAGGCGCAAGTACCAGCCAAAGTCACGGATGCATAAAGCACGCTGACGTTCACCGTATGCATTGCCCCCTGGCGCGATAAAGTCGGGACGCTTCTGCCAAAGCTGTTTAGTAGCTTCTTGAACTATCTTTTTTTCGTTTTCAGCTAGGGTTGTGACAATTCGTATCCGTTGCGCGCCGGTCTGCAAATAGTCTTTGATATTGTTGAGTTCGCCACTGCTGGGATAACGCAGTTGGTCGTCGGCTTGGAGAATAACTTGGCTTACTACAGTCATGATTATTGCAATGACATGAATTAATTATTATTTGCTAGTTTAACGAGTCTTGAGTACACAAGTGAAGAGGGAGTTAAGAGGGGGATGAGGGGGATGAGGGGGATGAGGGGGATGAGGGGGATGAGGGAGAACTAATGACTAATGACTAATGACTAATGACTAATGACCGATGACTGAAAAAATCTGGAAACAGGGTGAGTTAATTGAAGTTGAGATTTCGGATTTGAACGATGCGGGTGAGGGTGTAGGGCGTTGGCAGGATAGGGTGGTATTTATACCAGATACTGTACCAGGCGATCGCGCTGTTGTCCGTCTGGTACACGTTAAACCTAACTACGCCCACGGCAAACTCAAAGAACTGTTGCAACCCTCTCCCCACCGTGTCCGACCAAGCTGCATCGTGGCTGATAAATGTGGTGGTTGTCAATGGCAGCATATTGATTATGAGTACCAGTTAGCTGCCAAGCAAAATCAAGTTATTCAAGCTTTGGAACGCATTGGCGGTTTCGTACAACCAGCTGTAGATCGAGTGCTTTCGACTCCCGAGTGTTTGGGCTATCGTAACAAAGCCACTTATCCTCTGGGATCATCTTACAACGGACAGGTTCAAGCAGGTTACTACCAAAAAGGTAGCCACCAATTGATTAACTTGAATCAATGCCCTGTGCAAGACCAAAGATTAAATCCTCTGCTGTTGGAAGTCAAACACGACATTCAAAAGCGGGGTTGGCAGATTTACAACGAACAACGCCACACAGGTGTTGTACGCCATCTGAGTTTACGCATTGGTCGCCGCACAGGGGAAATATTGCTGACTTTGGTGGTCAAGGACTGGAATTTACCGTCAATTCAAGACCAAGCCGAGGAGTGGTTAAAGCGCTATCCCCAATTGGTGGGGGTTTGTTTAAACCGTAACCCAGACCGTACTAATGCCATTTTTGGCACCGAAACTCGTTGTATTGCTGGGCGTCCCTACCTGCGAGAAAAATTTGCTGGACTGGAGTTCCAGGTACGAGCGGATACCTTTTTCCAGGTACATACGGAGACGGCAGAGGCATTATTGCAGGTGATTCAGTCGGAACTGAATTTACAAGGTTCTGAGGTGCTACTTGATACTTATTGCGGTATTGGGACGTTAACATTGCCACTTGCAAAACAAGTTAGGCAAGCAATGGGGTTAGAATTGCAACCAGAGGCAGTGGAACAAGCAATTTTAAATGCTAAGCACAACGATATTCCTCATGTAATTTTTCACACTGGCGCAGTAGAAAAATTACTTCCCCAGATGGAGATTTCACCAGACATTGTTTTGCTTGATCCCCCGCGTAAGGGATGCGATCGCGCTGTGATTGAAACTCTACTGAAATCAAAACCACCACGTATTGTTTATGTCAGTTGTAAAGTTGCCACCCTTGCCCGTGACCTAAAATTACTTTGTGAAAACGGAGTATATACTCTCACACGGGTACAACCAGCTGATTTCTTTGGGCAAACTGCTCATGTGGAAGCTGCGGCATTTCTTGTGCTATCAGATTTGGACAAAGGCACTAACTCGACAAAAACTTAAATCAAAAATTTGTAGTCCAATGCATACTAAAAATGTTAGAATTGAATTAAGATAAACATATGATTCCTTTTGTGTGAAGATATTGAAGTTGCAAAAACTCTCCCAAAAATATGAATCGAGTTGTTTAAGTTATGAATCGGCAGATAAAAGAGTATGTTAATACTCTTTTCATTAGAAATCATATCAGTTGCTTACTGTTTGAGCAGTTGCATATAAGCCGTTTTTTATGTGAGTGACTCTATGTCATTAAAGAGAGTTAATGCTCCCTAGCATTTTCAAAATTTAGTTTAAAAGACGAAAGTTTGAAGGCAACATAACCACCTCAAATTCTATCAGGGTGCCTGTGACAGCAAACTGATGTCTAGCTAACTCTGAAAGCTACGGGGTTCCACTTGTGATTACTATTTCACTTCGTCCTACAGGGCGTAATTGGGGCACAATTAGTTTTGCCTCAACTTTGTACCTCTGTCCAATACTAGATTTGCTTTTGGCAGAGATTCCGGTCAAATTACAAGCAGAACTGCGACTAGGACTTCAAGAAGCCTTAGTAAACGCAGCTAAACATGGCAATAATCTAGATCCAAGTAAAACAGTAGTCGTTCGTTTTTCCTTAATTGATAAACAGTATTGGTGGGTGATATCCGACCAAGGTCACGGTTTTACACCCTCCTCTACTTGCGATGTCGATGTCGATCCAGATATCGATCCAACAGAATACTTACCTCCTGATGAGTCAGAGAACGGTCGTGGTATGTGTATTCTGCATCAAATTTTCGATCAGGTGCAGTGGAACAGGAAAGGCACAGAGTTGAGGCTTTGTAAACACCTCGAGAACCGACCTAAACTAGCTCTCTTACGGTGAAGAAGGATAAGGGAGATGAGGAGCCAGCGCCGTGGGCGGGTTTCCCGACTTGAGGCGACTGGCGTGGAGATAAGGGAGATAAGGGAGCAGGGGAAGTAGGAGAAGAAATTACTCTTTTATCCTCCTCATCCCCCTCATCCTCCTCGTCTCCCTCATCCTCCTCATCCTCCTCGTCTCCCTCATCCTACTTCTTTTGCTCGCCGTGACTTGGACAGGGTGGAGCAGAAATAGAACGATCCAACCAACCGCTTGCTTGCTCGAGTCTGAGTAAAGCTTCTTGTGGTTCATCTTTCACGAGATACACAAGAGCAGCAGCAGCTTGCTCACTTGCGCGAACTTTGCGGTTAGACTTGAGACGATGCCAATCGTCAGGTGAAATGCTCAGTCTCTCCATAAGAGCTTGGGCTAGTTCCAAGGTACTAAATTGATTCAGTTGACTCGTGTTAGGTAGCTGGGTTGATTGAGACATGATGTGAAGTCCTGAGTGCTGATTCTGTGACTGATAGGGAAAATCGCATTTGATTCTAAGTTTACTACTTGTGCATAAAACCGCCTAAGCTACCGTCTAAGATGCCATTGGGTGAGGAAAATCAACACGAAGAATTTGAACAAGAACTATTGGAACTGGAGCAACTGCTTGTTGCTTTAAAAGAACGCTACAATCAAGTGCAAGCAGACAGATTCCGTCAAAGAGAATTGCAACAACGCTTCAAACAAGTGCGTCATAGTAAATTGCCAGAGGATAAAGCTCAGTTAAAGCAAATTAAACAGCAGTTGGAAGTGCTAGAACTGAACTTAGAAAGTCAGTTGTTTTCCTGGGGTAGCCTTAAAGAACCTTTTTGGCAAGCCGTCCGCTTTGGCGGTTTGGGCGTTATCATAGGCTGGTTATTAAAGTCTGTTGTTGGATAATATGGTAAATCGACGGATTGCAGAAATATTGCGAAGTGGTCAACCTGATGAGTGGCTGATAGTTCAAGGGTGGGTTCGTACCAAACGCGAATTAAAAGGTTTTTCTTTTATAGAAGTAAATGATGGCTCATCCTTGGCTAGTTTGCAAGTGGTAATTAATCAGGATTTGCCAGAATATGATGATATTTTGAAAAAGCTCAATACAGGTGCTTCTGTGGAAGTGGCTGGAGTATTGGTAGCATCTCAAGGTAAAGGACAGCGGATCGAGTTGAAAGCAGAGAAGGTGAAAGTTTACGGAGAAGCTGATCCCGAAACATATCCCCTGCAAAAGAAACGTCATTCCTTTGAGTTTCTGCGAACCATTGGACATTTGCGATCGCGTACCAATTCCTTAGGTGCAGTGTTCCGAGTTAGAAATGCGTGCGCTACAGCCATTCATCAATTCTTTCAAGAACGCGGCTTTTTGTGGGTACACACTCCCATCATCACTGCTAACGACTGCGAAGGTGCGGGTGAATTGTTCAGCGTGACGAGTTTGGATCTCAAAGATGTTCCTCGCACAGAAACCAAGGCAATAGATTATAGCAAAGACTTTTTTGGCAAACCAACATATTTAACAGTCAGCGGTCAGCTAGAAGCCGAAGTTATGGCGATGGCGTTTACCAACGTCTACACTTTTGGTCCTA
Organism: Scytonema sp. PCC 10023; assembly: GCF_963920835.1. Lineage (NCBI taxonomy): Bacteria > Bacillati > Cyanobacteriota > Cyanophyceae > Nostocales > Scytonemataceae > Scytonema > Scytonema sp. PCC 10023. The sequence continues at coordinate 65,192 of NZ_CAWUDP010000023.1, read as the reverse complement.
CCTTCCGTGCAGAAAACTCCAACACCTCCCGCCACTTAGCAGAATTTTGGATGGTAGAACCGGAGATGGCTTTCTGTCAACTCAAGGAAGATATGGATTTAGCCGAGGCGTTTCTCAAATATATTTTCAAATATGTAGTGGAAACTTGCCCAGAAGACATGGAATTTTTCAATCAGCGCATTGATAATACCGTGTTAGCAACGGCAGATAATATTATTAACAATGAATTTGAGCGCATAACTTATACGGAAGCCATCAAACTTTTAGAAAAAGCTGATGTTAAGTTTGAATACCCGCTAAGTTGGGGCTTGGATTTACAATCAGAACACGAACGCTATCTTTGCGAACAACTTTTCAAAAAGCCGGTCATCGTCACCAATTATCCAGCGCAAATCAAAGCCTTTTATATGCGCTTAGATGACGATGAAAAAACCGTTTCTGCTATGGATATTCTCGCACCCAAAATTGGCGAAATTATCGGCGGTTCTCAAAGAGAAGAACGTTTAGATGTTCTTGAACGTCGCATACTCGCGCAAGGGATGAAACCAGAAGATTTGTGGTGGTATCTCGATTTGCGCCGCTTTGGGACTGTCCCCCACGCTGGTTTTGGTTTGGGTTTTGAACGACTCGTGCAGTTTATGACGGGGATGGGGAATATTAGAGATGTGATTCCGTTTCCCCGGACGCCGGAAAGTGCCGAGTTTTAGATATTTATCGCGGTTCTTATTTGTATTGAATACAGTTCTTGTGGGGTGAACCGGACAGCCATTGGTTCAACAATCACGTTCAAAGGTTTATCCCACGTTGATTTACCCCACCCCTTAATCCCCTCCCCGCTTGCGGGGAGGGGACGTAATATCATGTCCGGCTAATTAGTTATCAAAAAATTTTGCGTCTTTCTTTGCGCCTTAGCGACGCCAGTCGCCTGCTGTCGGGAAACCCTCCTGCAGCGCTGGCTCGTCTTTGCGCGACATTTAATGATAATTATTCAACCGGACATGATATGAAGCGTAGCTTTAGGGGGATGGGGTTCCTAAGGGAATGACAAGTATTCACCCGGACTTGATATGAAGCGCCCGCCCTGAATTTAGGACGGGTGGTGTCGCCCATGGCACAAATACTATAAGTGTTCATTCGGGCATGATATTACTGTTTGGGACACCCAGCAGGAGTAGACCCCAAACTAGTATTACCTGAGGTATGAGAGATCAGCGTAACGTGCCCTTTGCCGTCGAACACCCAACCAGTCGCGGGTACAATCTTCACGGTTTCAGCTTTAGATGGTGGTAAGCCAGCAGGTTTCTCTGAACGTTGCTGTTGCGATGCGATCAGTGACAGGCGAGTATCTAACCATACCACATCAGTACTGAGGGGTTCGTAAGGGCTAGGAGGCAAACCCCCGCGTCCGGTAACGGTGAATTGACTAGTCTTTCCGTTCGCAAAGGCAGCACAGCTAGTGTCTATTATGTTTGAGGTATCGACTACTACTGCCGGCAGTTCCACTAGTCCCAAGCTTTGGTCAGCATCGGGTGTGTTCAGAGTAACTTGACCGCCCAGAGTAGGATTTTGCCGCGAAACCGCTGTAATATCATTTGTTAATAAGTTATTCGGGTCTAAATCCTCAGGACGTAATCGCTCAAGCTCTTGTCGAGATAGTGGTGCGATATTAAAAATACCAGCAGCCCGAATTGTAACGTTTCCTCCCTGACCGCTAAACGCATTGGCGGTGATGTCGCTATTTTCATTTGGGACAGCAACGATAAAGCCACGGGGGGCATCAATGGTGATATTACCACCATCGCCGCCAGCACCAGTAGTGCCTGCGGTGGCGGAGATTTGGCTACCACGACGCAGCAATAAGACTTCTCCCAAATTTAAATTAATATTACCGCCTTGGCTGCTAGTAGTTTGAGCAGAAATCGAGGCTTTATTGTCAAGAGTTAGATTACCTGCTCTTAGCGTAATATTGCCTGCATTACCTGTACCATCGCTATTGACTGATATTTTTGCCCCATCTCTCATGGTGACTCGACGGGGAGAGTTTATCAAGATGCTACCGCCTTGTCCAGTGGAACCAGTAGTGGTGCTTGCAAATAGCCCACTGGTACCTTGACCATCGAAAAGTACGAGATCACTTACCCTATCGGTTGAACCAGAAGATTTCTGTTGTTGTTCAATCAAAGCCAGTCTAGCTATGAAGTTCGGGTCACTTCCAGCGAGAGTGATACTATCTCTAATATTTAGTTTGATGGTTCCAGCTTTACCACTACTAAGAGTACTTGTTAGGACTTGCCCACCGTTAACTGCTTCAAAGTTATTGGCGTTAATAGTGATGTCACCTGCGTTACCTTCATTGAAGGTAGCCGCCACCACAAGAGCACCATCTGCAACGCGGAAGTTATCTGTACTGACATTGATACTACCCGCATCACCCGATGCACCTCTTTCCGTCAAAGCTACCAATCCGCTCGAAAAGCCTGTAGAACTAATACCTGAAAGGGTCACAGAATCGGAGGCATTTATGCGAATTTCTCCCCCTCTACCTCTGCCACCAGGAAGATTGCCAAATTCTCGGGAAACTGCAGCAGCAATTTGAGAACCATCGGTTAGTGTGAGGGTACGGGTGTTGATATCGATATTACCACTGTTGCCTACGCCGCCTGGTAGCACGCTGCTGGTAATATAACTAGAGTTTGATAACGAAATTAAGTCAGATGCTTGGACAAAGATGTTACCTGCATCTCCCTTGCCCAAAGTCACGGCAGAGAGGTTGGCATTATTAATTATCGAAAGTGAGTTGGTTGCCAAGCTGATATTACCACCCTTGCCCACGCCTAGCGATTCTACTGTGCTGAAGACACCACTAGAGCGACCATTGCTGCCTGTACCGTTGAAGGTAATGGTATCGCGGGCGTTAATATTGATATTGCCTGCGTTCCCCTGATCCAAGGTGCTAGCAGCGAGTTGAGCGCCATTGGTTAAAGATAGCGATCCAGTTGTGACTTGGATATCGCCTGCATTGCCTACGCCACCAGATTCTACTGTGCTGTAAGCACCAGTGGGATTTAGATTGCTGCCAGTGCCATCAAACTTAACAGTATTGCGGGCATCGATGGTGATATTGCCGCCATTGCCCCGCCCACCGGTGCTGGAATTGAGTTGAGCGCCATTGGTAACAGAAAGGGAACCAGTTGTCACCTGGATGTCTCCCCCCTTACCAGCTACTCCTCCAGGTAACGATAGGCTAACAGCACCACTGGAGCTTTCGTTGCTGCCTACGCCATCAAAGTTAACGGCATCACGGGCATTAATAGTAATATTGCCTGCATTCCCCCGCGCAGAGGTAACCAACTGAGCACCATTAGTCAATGACAGGGTTCCGGTGGTCACTAAGATATCTCCGCCATTACCTTGAGAACCTAAAGTATTTGCACCGCTTTGAAGTCCATTACTACCTACGCCGTCAAAGGCAACTGTATCGCGGGTATCAATGGTAATGCTGCCTGCATTACCTTGCCCGAAGCTATTAGCATTGAGTTGACCACCATTTTTTAAGAACAGCGCCCTAGCATTCACGCGGATATCTCCACCATTACCTACACCATTACTTCCCAGCGTACTGTTTGCACTGCTGCCAAGAAGTGTATCGTTTCCTACGCCGTCAAAAGTCACAGTGTCACGGGCATTAATGGTGATATTACCTGCATTTCCCCGCCCATTTGTGCTGGTAGATAGTGCTGCGCCATTGGTAACAGAAAGGGAACCTGTTGTCACCCGGATGTCTCCTCCCTTACCGGCACCACTTAGCAAACTGCTTTGAATACCACTAATTGCATCGCCCACTATGCCTTCAAAGGTAACTGTATCGCGGGCATCAACAGTGATATTGCCTGCGTTACCTTCCCCTAAAACGCTGGTATTCAGTTGAGCGCCATTAGTTAATGAGAGTGAGCCAGTTGTCACCCGGATATCTCCTCCCTTACCGACAGCTTGTGTACTCACAGTGCTTGAGGCATAACTATTACCGTCAAAGCTAATGCGATCGCTCGCATCAATCGTGATATTTCCAGCGTCGCCTTTTCCTAAGGTGCTGCTACTGAAAAATGCTCCATTGTTCAATGATAGAGTGCCCGTTGTTACCTGGATGTCTCCGGCTTTGCCCTCGCCCCCTTGTCGTACACTAGTAATTGCACGGCTAAATATTTGCTCTCCCTTGCCGTCAAAAGAAATGCGATCGCGGGCATTAAGAATAATGTTGCCTCCATTCCCTTTTCCCGAAACCGTGCTAGACAGTTCAGCTCCGTTTTGTACTGTCAGGGAACCAGCGTTGATGTTGATAGTACCGCCATTGCCTTGTGCCCCTGTATCTACATCGCTATAAATGCCGCTATTGTTAAGGAAAACAGAATCAGAAGCTTGAATAAATATACTACCTGCATTCCCTTGTCCATAGGTGCTGACATCCACATAAGCGCCATCGGCTAAGGAAACTGACCCAGCCTGTATATTGAGACTACCTCCCTTACCTACGGCTTGCGATCGCACACTGCTCTCGATGGTGCTGCCGAATCCGTTTTGATCCACTCCAGCCAAAGTCAGGGCATCGCGAACATTAAGATTTATGTTGCCGCCATCCCCTTGCCCATAGTTGCTAGTATTTAGGGTACTACCATTGATAAGCCCAAGTGACCCAGTAGTAATATTGACGTTGCCACCTTTACCTACAGATGTTGGTTGGGGAACATTGGCAATAAAGCTGCCATCAGTTAAGGTCGTTGCTCCTGTTGCATTAATATCAATATCTCCCGCCTTGCTTTGAAGCGTACCCAATCCCGTGTCTATCCCCGCCCGTAATTTACTTTCTCCTGCCAAACTCAAGTTTTGAGCATTGATGGCGATATTCCCGCCATCTGCACCACGGACATTAATCTCAGCTGCATTACTTAAGGATATATCGGCGCGAGGGAAACCGTTAGGAACACTGAAGCTCAAAGTATTTTCCGCAACATTTAGTCCCACGACTCCGGGTGCCGCCAATCCTGCCAAATCAATGCGACCTCCATAAGCCCTGAGTGCGCCACCTTCAATGTTGATGTTTCCACCCCCCAGCAGCAAACTCTTGCCATCTGGCACTCTCAAACCCGTGACTTCAACGCCTGCTGGATTTATTCCTGCGGCGGCTTGAGAACGGTTGATAATGGCAGCAGGCGATAGTTGATTGAACAGCAACGCTGAAGGGTTTATTGTCAGCAATGGAGTGGGTGCATTCGGATTATCAGCGCTGAAAAAGCCGATATTGCCAAATTGGATCGCATTTGCCGTTGTTGCTACAAATGAACCGCCAACATTCAAACTGGCATTTGGACCAAAGATAATCCCATTTGGATTAAGCAGAAACACGTTAGCTGCACCGTTAGCGCGGATGAAACCATCAATGTTAGATATCGACCCACCTGTTACTCGGTTAATGATGTTTTGAATGCTAACAGCATTATTGAAAAAAGCTCCGCTACCAGTAGGAATAGAGAATTGTTGGAAACTGTGGAAAAGGTTGTTTCCTGCTTGTGTTCCGCCAGTAATGATGTTTATGTTACCAGAGGGAGTGACAATAGAATTATTAGGTAAAGTCACATCCGGTGTGATTTGAGCAACAGCGGAATGTGCATTGAAAGTATTTCCAAGTGCGATCGCAACTCCTAACAAGCAGCCCCAGCGACTTATCCCAAACATCACGCCTCCAGCTTTTTACAGCGTTTACATTATTACTCAGTAAAGCACAGCTAGTGGTATTTGCCGTAGTTACTTTAACAACTGGGCTTAACTTTCAGTAACAAACAGAACTTGGTATTGTTCAAACTTATGGGGTTGGTTAGAAAGGGCACGTTTTGCTTGAGCGATAGTTCGGAAACTTAGAAATCGGGCGATCGCGATTCGGGCAGTGTGCAAAAGGGCGATCGTAATGAACGTGAGTTTGATAGACCTCTCCCACCCAACCTCCCTCTCCTGCAAGGAGAGGGAGGAGCAATGTAAAAATCAGAGTTTGAAGTCTCTCCCCTTGTAGGGGAGAGGTTTGGAGAGGGGTCAAATCAAGATATATCGAACTCACGTTAATGAAAAAATTGTGCAAGGTAGCACGACTTGTGTTGTCCTTGCAACAATAGCTATAAGTGTTCATTCGGACATGATATTACTGTTTGGGGCACCCAGCACGAGTAGACCCCAAACTAGTATTACCTGAAGTATGAGAGATCAGCGTAACGTTCCCTTTGCCGTCAAACACCCAACCAGTCGCGGGGACAATCTTCACGGTTTCAGCTTTAGATGGTGGTAAGCCAGCAGGTTTCTCTGAACGTTGCTGTTGCGATGCGATCAGTGACAGGCGAGTATCTAACCATACCACATCAGTACTGAGGGGTTCGTAAGGGCTAGGAGGCAAACCCCCGCGTCCGGTAACGGTGAATTGACTAGTCTTTCCGTTCGCAAAGGCAGCACAGCTAGTGTCTATTATGTTTGAGGTATCGACTACTACTGCCGGCAGTTCCACTAGTCCCAAGCTTTGGTCAGCATCGGGTGTGTTCAGAGTAACTTGACCGCCCAGAGTAGGATTTTGCCGCGAAACCGCTGTAATATCATTTGTTAATAAGTTATTCGGGTCTAAATCCTCAGGACGTAATCGCTCAAGCTCTTGTCGAGATAGTGGTGCGATATTAAAAATACCAGCAGCCCGAATTGTAACGTTTCCTCCCTGACCGCTAAACGCATTGGCGGTGATGTCGCTATTTTCATTTGGGACAGCAACGATAAAGCCACGGGGGGCATCAATGGTGATATTACCACCATCGCCGCCAGCACCAGTAGTGCCTGCGGTGGCGGAGATTTGGCTACCACGACGCAGCAATAAGACTTCTCCCAAATTTAAATTAATATTACCGCCTTGGCTGGTAGCAGTTTGAGCAGAAATCGAGGCTTTATTGTCAAGAGTCAGATTACCTGCTCGTAGCCTGATATCACCTGCATTACCTGTACCATCGCTATTGACTGATATTTTTGCCTGATCTGTAATTGTGACTCGACGGGCAGGGTTAATCAAGATGCTACCGCCTTGCCCTGTGGAACCAGTAGTGGTGTTGGCGAAGATTCCACTGGCAGGATCTATATTTGCAATAACATCCTGAAGTTGGTCTGTTTCCCCTGATTGGCGCAGTCGTTGTTCAACTCGGGCAACGCGTTCAGTAAAGTTTGGGTCACTCCCAGCTATGGCGATGCTGTCTTTGACGTTGAGTCTAATAGTTCCAGCATTGCCACCTCCAGCAGTACTAGTTGTTACTTGTCCGCCATTGAGAGCTTCAAAGCTATTAGCGTCAATTGTAATATCACCTCCATCACCGAAGCCAGCAGTACCAGCCGTGACAATAGCACCATCTAAGACTCTAAAATTACCAGTATTGACAGTAATATTACCAGCAAGCCCTGATGCCCCTCTATTTGTAACAGTCACTAATCCGCTAGAAAATCCTGTAGTACCGATGCCTGAAAGCGTGACAGAATCAGAAGCAGTTACCCGAATGCTTCCCCCGCGTCCTTGAGCTGCAGGTAGATTTCGTGACGGTCGGAAAAGGCTTGACGAGATTTGAGAGCCATCTGTTACCAACACAGAGCGGGCTTGTATATCAATATCGCCAGCCTTGCCAACACCTCCAGACTCTACACTGGCTCTAATTTGGCTGGAGTTTGTCAGGGAAACAGCATCATTTACCGTCACAGATATGTTACCTGCATCTCCGCGTCCACTGGTAGCGGCATTGATGAGAGCATTATTGGACAAGGAGAATGTTCCGGATTTAACTTGGATATTTCCCCCTTTACCAACGCCACCAGATTCTACTGTGCTGTAAACTCCGCTAAAGCGACCATTGCTGCCTATGCCGTTGAAGGTAATGGCATCGCGAACATCAATAGTGATATCACCCGCATTACCCTGCCCAGCGGTAGCGGCACTGAGTTGCCCACCGTTGTTCAAAAATAAGGAACCAGTTGTGAGCTTGATATTTCCTGCATTGCCTACGCCTCCAGATTCTACTGTGCTGTAGGCACCACTGGAAGCTTGATTGCTGCCAGTGCCATCAAACTTAACAGTATCGCGGGCATCGATGGTGATATTACCGCCATTTCCCCGTCCAGCGCTGCTGGAAAGCAGTTGAGCGCCATTGCCTACTGTAAGGGAACCTGTTGTTAACTGGATGTCTCCTCCCTTGCCCGTACCTTCCAATCCCGTACCTTCCACTAATAATGAGGAAATCCAACTTGAGCTTCCGTTACTGCCTACCCCATCCATATTAATGGCATCACGGGCATTAATGGTGATATTGCCTGCATTCCCCTGCGCGGAGGTAGATATCTTACCACCATTAGTCAATGAGAGGGTTCCAGTGGTCACTAGGATATCTCCTCCATTACCTGGATATCCAAAGGTTTGTGCCCCGCTGTGGCTTCTTCCATTACTAGCTACGCCGTCAAAGGCAACTGTATCGCGGGTATCAATAATAATTTTGCCTGCATTACCCTGCCCGAAGCTATTAGCATTGAGTTGACCACCATTTTTTAAGAACAACGCCCTAGCATTCACGCGGATATCTCCACCATTACCTACACCATTACTTCCCAGCTCAGTGCTTGCACTGCTGCCATAAAGTTTATCCTTTCCTGTGCCTTCAAAGGTAACTGTATCTCGGGCATTAATGGTGATATTGCCTGCATTCCCTCGCCCATCCGTGTCGCTAGATAGTTGAGCGCCATTGGTAACAGAAAGGGAACCTGTTGTCACCCGGATGTCTCCCGCGTTGCCCACACCTCCAGTTATCAAACTGCTTTGGACACCACTAATTGCATTGCCTACTACGCCATCTAAATTAACTGTATCGCGGGCATCAATCGTGATATTGCCTGCGTCACCTTGCCCTGAAACGTTGGTATTCAGTTGAGCGCCATTAGTCAATGAGAGTGAGCCTGTTGTCACCCGGATGTCTCCGCCTTTGCCCACACCGCCAGAAAACACATTGCTTCGGGCATAGCTGCCACCTTCAAAGGTAATCGTATCGCTCGCATCAATCGTGATATTTCCAGCGTCGCCTTTTCCTAAGGTGCTGCTACTAAGAAATGCTCCATTGTTCAATGATAGAGTACCCGTTGTTACCTGGATGTCTCCGGCTTTGCCCTCGCCCCCTTGTCGTACAGTAGTGTTTGCACGGCTAAATATTTGCTCTCCCCTGCCGTCAAAAGAAATGCGATCGCGGGCATTGATGATGATATTGCCGCCATTCCCTTTTCCCGAAACCGTGGTAGACAGTTCACCTCCGTTTTGTACTGTCAGGGAACCAGCGTTAATGTTGATACTACCGCCATTGCCTTGTGCCCCTGTATCCACATTGCTGTAAATGCTGCTATTGTCAAGGGAAACAGAATCAGAAGCTTGGATAAATATACTACCAGCATTTCCTTTACCTGAAGTACTGGCAGTCAGTACAGCACCATCAGTTAAAGAAAAGGTTCCTGATTTGATACTGATGTTACCGCCATTACCTTCTGCTCCTGTTGTTACAGCGCTAAGAATTCCACTGGGAAATCCATCCTTGACCCCAGCAATGGTTACCGCACCACGAACATCAATGTTGACATTGCCCGCATTTCCACGACCTCCTGGGAGGTTATCCTGGGTATCAGCATTACGCAGTATAGTTTGTAGTTGGGCACCATCTTTTAACGACAGTGAAGAGGCAGTAATGTTGATATTGCCACCATTGCCTACTCCTCCAGCTTCTACATTGCTATAAATGCCGGCAAATGAGAGCGAGACAGCATCTCTAGCCTGTATCGAAACACTACCACTATCCCCTTGTCCGTAGGTGCTGACATCCAGTTCAGCGCCATCAGCTAAGGAAACTGAGCCAGCCTGTATATTGAGACTACCTGCCTTACCTACGGCTTGCGATTGTACAATGCTCACGATGGCACTAGCGGATCCGTTTTGATCTACTCCAGCCAAAGTCAGGGCATCGCGAACATTAAGATTTATGTTGCCACCATCCCCTTGCCCATAGTTGTTATTATTTAGGTAACTGCCATTGATAAGCCCAAGTGACCCAGTAGTAATATTGACATTGCCACCTTTACCTACAGATCTTTCTTGGGGAACATTGGCAATAAAGCTGCCATTAGTTAAAGTCGTTGCTCCTGTTGCATTAATGTCAATATCTCCTCCCTTGCTTTGGGGCGTACCCAATCCTGTGTCTATCCCTGCCCGTAATTTACTTTCTCCTGCCAAACTCAAGTTTTGAGTATTGATGGCGATGTTCCCGCCATCTGCACCACGGACATTGATCTCAGCCGCATTACTTAAGGATATATCGGCGCGAGGCAAATCGTTAGGAACACTGAAGCTGAGAGTATTGTCCGCCACATTTAGTCCTACGACTCCCGGTGCCGCCAATCCTGCCAACTCGATACGCCCACCATAAGCCCTGAGTGCGCCACCTTCAACGTTGATGTTTCCACCCCCCAGCAGCAAACTCTTGCCGTCTGGTACTTTCAAACCCGTAACTTCAACGCCCGCCGGATTTGTTCCTGCGGGTGCTATTGAACGGTTGGTAATGGCAGTCGGGAGTTGATTGAACAGCAATGCTGAAGGGTTTATTGTCAGCAATGGAGTGGGTGCATTCGGATTATCAGCGCTGAAAAAGCCAATATTGCCAAATTGGATCGCATTTGCCGTTGTTGCTACAAATGAACCACCAACATTGAGACTGGCATTTGGACCAAAGATAATCCCATTCGGATTAATCAAAAACAGGTTAGCCGTCCCTAAGGTGCGGATCAGCCCATCAATATTAGAAAATGACCCACCTGTGACACGACTAATGATGTTCGTAATGTCAACCGTATTCTTAAAGGAAGCTTCGCCACCAGTGGGAACAGAAAAATCTTTGAAACTGTGGAACAGATTACCGCCAGCTTGTGTTCCGCCTGTGATGTTGAAGATATTCCCGTTTATGTTGACGATGGAATTATTGGGTAAAGTCCCATCTGGTGTGATTTGAGCAACAGCGCAATGTGCATTGAAAGTATTTCCAAGTGCGATCGCAACCCCTAACAAGCAGCCCCAGCGACTTATCCCAAACATCACGCCTCCAGCTTTTTACAGCGTTTACATTATTACTCAGTAAACCATAACTAGTGGTATTTGCCGTAGTTACTTTAACAACTGGAATTGACTTTCAGTAGCAAACAAAACTTAATATTGTCCATGGTGAGGCGATCGCCCTTTAGGATGCTGTTCCTTGGGCGATCGCCTCCCTATCCAAACGGCATAATCTTACTTGTTGGATAATTTTTGCGCCCATTTTTTCGTAAAACTTGATTGCCGGAGTATTATTTACTGCAACTATCCAATCGATTCTTCCACCTTCTATTTTTTGGGTAATTTGACATAAACGTTTTATCAGTGCTTCACCAACTCCAAGCCTACGATATTCAGCTTTGATATATAAATCATCTAGCCAGATTCCTGGCTGAGCAAGAAAGGTGGAGTATATCCGGTGATAGGTTGCAAATCCAATTGCATTTCCGTTCATCTCAGCTAACAAAACAAAGGCAAGTGGATTTTCACAAAATAAAGTATCTTCTAGTTTCTTCGGTGTAGCCTCTAGAAAGTCAAGACACCCTTCAAACTCTGCCATAAGCCTAATTAGCTCCATAAGAGTAGAAATGTCGTTAGGATTCGCGTCTCGAATTAAGAACTGTTTGTTGTCCATAGCGTCAATTCAGTTACACGAAAATTTATTTGTATATTTTATTTTTTTCAAATTCTTGTGGGGTGGGCATCTTGCCCGCCCAGATAATGCAAGTTAAATGCGTCATAGCTTATTTATAAGTTTATTTATAACAAGTAAGGTTATTCAAACTTATCTTTTATCTTCGATTCCGCTAACTTAAATTGAACCCAATTAAACAGCGGTATGAAATATAAATAAACGGCATAAGGAATAAATCCTGAATCAGTCATTAATATAGTTGCTGGTACTAGTCCGGCAATATTCCAAGGAATGAGAGGTGAAAGTACAACAGCAGTGTTTTCGATATCAGTTGCTAATTGATAGTTGTCTAGCCTTTGTTGATACTTTTCCTTCACAAGCTGGTGAGTCATGAGAATCGCGAGCGTTTGAGTGCAACCAAAAGCGGCTGATGCTAACCCAACTATGGTGGTTCCTAAAAATAAGCGACTTCTGGAAGAAGCTTTTTTGATTAAATTCTCTACAGTTGCTAATGTTTTTGTTCCAATGATTAATCCTGATAGCGAAGTCGATAGGATGACGACTATCGAAACTCGGAGCATCGCAAAAATACCTCCTCCTGTCAGAACTTCACTTAAGTTTATTCTTGGTTCTAAATTAAAGCCAAATAAAACAAACTTCATCAGTTGGAAGAAGGAATAGCCTTGGACAAGTATCCCTAAAACGAATCCAATTCCAATACTCACTAGTAATGTGATTTTCACTTCTACTTTAAAAAGACAAAGAACTATAACAGCAAAGGCTGGAAGTAACACCAGTGGGTTAATTTTAAAAAAAGTAGGAATTTCTGAAATCAAATGACTATTTTTAAGTTCAACAGGATTGCTGATTGAAAGGATTAAATAAACAAGGCTAGAAGCCATTAAAGGCAACCAAGCAGTTGATATCATAGCTATTATGTTTTTATGTAGCTTGGTTTTGGTAATGCTAGCAACAAGATTGGCACTAGAAGACATAGGAGAACATCTGTCTCCAAAATAAGCTCCTGCGATGATTGCTCCAGCGACTATGTGAGGATTAATATCCTCTCCTTTCACCATAATCATTAGGGCAACTCCTACAGTACTGACTGTGCCAAAGGAGGTACCTAGTAGTACAGAGATAGAACTACTCAAGACAAAGGCTGAAAGAATGAAATATTGAGGATTGATGAGTTGGGTGCCATAGTAAACTAAAGCAGGTATTGTTCCGGCTGCCATCCAAACGGCTGTCACTCCTCCAATTAATAATAAAATTAGGATGATTGGAAAAGCTTTTTGACTACTGGCGAAACTCATTGCAATTAAATCTCTAACTGGAAATCCTTGTAAAGCAAAATTCAGAATAAGGATTACCAGAGAAAGTAAGAGTGGATAGACAATTAAATATCCTTGAATAACGCTAAACAGCAAAATAAAAAAGCAGAAAAATAGAGAAAATAATCGATTCATCTTCTTGGTAAGGAAATGCTTTATTTACCAACATTAGATAGTCTAGTGATTACGAAATTGGAAAGCAAATTATTCCTTAGATATGTTTTATCGATAAAATCGATAGATAGTCAAAAGCTTTTCTTACCTTGATGAGTGAAGTTAACGACAGTAAGTTAAAAATCTCTCAGTTGCGGGCTTTGGTGGCTATTGCCAACCACGGCAACTTCAGTTCGGCGGCTCTAGAGTTGGGGCTATCTCAATCAACTGTCAGTCATGCGATCGCCACACTTGAAGAAGAACTGGGAATTGTCTTGCTCTTTCGAGGTCGCCACGGTGCAACTTTGACGCCAATAGGAGAGCAGGTGATTCAGGAAGCGCGTCAAGTTTTGCATTTATTAGAGGTGATTCGGGAAAAAGCCAACCAAGAGAAAGGATTACAAACTGGACAAGTTCGGGTTGCTTGTGTTCGCAGCATTGCAACTAACGTACTCCCAAAAGTCATCGCTCGTTTTCGCGAGAAATTGCCAACGATTAGCGTTGTCATGACCGAGTGCGATCGCTATGCAGAGGTAGAACAGGCACTGCGAGAAGGTCAGGCGGACGTTGGCTTCACGTTGCTGCCAACTACTACGGAATTTGAGACGTGGGAGCTATTTCGAGATGAATTTGTTGCCCTGCTACCGCCTGGGTCGATTGCTCCTGGTGTGTCACTCAGTTGGGAACAGTTAGCAAAGTATCCAATGATTGTGAATCTTCGTAGTCCTCAACATAACAAAACAGTTAGCGCTCATTTTTTACAATTTGGTCAAACTCTCAAGATTGACTACGAGCTGAGGGAAGACTCGACGATTCTCAGTATGGTTAAGCAAGGATTGGGGGCGACTGTGATGGCTCGACTTGCGGCTGAACCCATTCTAAAAGAGATAGAAGTGAGGAGTTTGCCAGTACCGCTAGAGCGAGTGATTGGGGTAGCCATCCTAGCAGATGCTTTATTGCCGAGAGCAGTCTTTGCTTTTCTGGATATCGTCAAAGTTACTTGATGTCTTCGCCATAACCGTTGTAGAGACGTGCCATCCGAGAGTTCTACATTGTTTTTTGGAGAGGTCTATTACGTTGACAAGTTAGACGAGTATCAACGACTGGGTATTCCTGAGTACTGGATTGTAGATGATAAGGGCGATCGCCTCGGTGAAACTATCTTGGTAATCCCAAACTCCCGACAGTTTCTGTTTATCGGTTAGTAGGAGGCGAATATCAAGTCCAAAAGTTTACGAGTCATGAGCGCATTCTTTCCCCCACCTTTTGTGAACTAGAATTCACCGAACCTCCTCGCACCGGAAGCCCCTGTTTTCTAAACATGGGGAGGAAGGGGCGGGGGAATTTATTCCCCGTTCAAATATCCTAAAATCCATACGAATAGCCGTCCTTTTTGTGAATTGATATACAAAACCTGTGGCTAATACCTGCAACACGACCACTTTTGGTGGCAATGTCAAAGCTGCCAGTCTTGCGGCATAACACGCGACCAATATATGTACCAACCTTCTTCCCAGAAGTGACAACAGCTTTTATGATGTCGCCAGTCTTGAAACCAAAGTGAATTTGTTTGCGTTCTCTGTGACGGGTCCCAAACCCATACTTATCAGTGCCGCACATTTGACGAGTTCCCGCTCCCAGTACATTTAATCTTCAATGGCTGTTGGGTCAACAGATTCAAATTCTTAACTTCTCCGACACAAGCTGCATCAACCCAATGATGTTTGGCTAACTCAAACCTAGTTCGGTTGCCCACCGTTTGTCCACCCGTCCCTGTCGTCGTGGGTAAAATGTTTTTTAAGGTACGAAACAATGTCCAGCGGGTTGAGTTGACTGCTGCTGCATCTTTTAATGGTTGCTTGGCTTGGCGCTTTATTTTTTCTAACCTAGAGACATCTTTGTGAAGAAACTCGTCAATTGACTTAGTTCCTTTTTTGATGTTGCAGCGCTCACACGACAAAGTTAGATTGCTGACTCGGTTGCTACCACCCTTAGACCTTGCGCGAATATGCTCAATCTGAAGTGGTACACCAACATGATCGCAGTAAGCACACTTTCTACCCCACTTTTCGAGCAAATATTCTCGCACTTCATACCCAGCCAGTTCGCCTTGCTGATATTCGACACCGTCAACCTCCAGTTTTTGCATTTTTTGGGTGTCAAACTTGACTAATTCCATCGCTATTTGAGTAATGGGAGAATACAAACAAAGCCGTTTTACCCAAGTCTCAACAGTGAGAACACGATGCATCAATGATGGAGGTAGCCAGCCATCTGGACGTTTTCGGTTATCAAAACGAGCTTCTCTGTACCGAGTTTTGCGATTACGACGACTACGGCGTAACGAACGTCTAGATTCCAAAGAATCCTTAATCTGCCATCCTCGATGCTCCAATTCTGCCGCCCAAATAACTTTGTTTTCATCCAAAATTGCAATACCCGTGAATCGACTACCGGGGTCGAGCTTGATAGTTAATGGCTTGGGATTGGGGTTATCAACCACGTGTTTCAGAATGATTACAAACGGGTAAACCCGATATACAGCAGCTTTTTGTTTTGTGAGTAACTCTCTTGCCCGTGCTGGAGAGACTGGATTAAGTGGCTGTTTGTTTTGGTCAATAACGAAAACATGATTTTGCATTGCTGCATACTCCTTGCGGGTAAAGTTTGCTTCTCCCAAGGGGAGACGCTGCGCGAACGACATTGTTTAAGGTCGGTACTTTCCGAGCAACACTGGTTTATTCTCCGTAAGCCTGTTTAATTGTTCGGTTCTAGGGTTCAGGACTAGCAAGCATCCTGAAGTAGGTCTTTAACTCTTGCCTTAAACGAGTAGTCTGGTCAGGTGAGTCAACCGACAAGCCCCTGCCGATCTTGCCATGGGGTTGGCACTTAACGAGAGAACCCTGACTGTCGAACAAATTGTTAACGCTAGTCAAATGCGAAAACTCTGACCGAAGAGGGGGAAGGGGAGGGAGGGAGAGAGGGAGGGAAGGAGAGAGGGAGCAAATTCTTCCCTTTCCCCAATTGGTATCTTGC
Organism: Scytonema sp. PCC 10023; assembly: GCF_963920835.1. NCBI lineage: Bacteria > Bacillati > Cyanobacteriota > Cyanophyceae > Nostocales > Scytonemataceae > Scytonema > Scytonema sp. PCC 10023. The sequence goes on along the minus strand of NZ_CAWUDP010000023.1, from coordinate 48,862 downwards.
CCGTCCAGTGGCTACAAATTAAATGCACATTAGCTTATGTAAAATATTATTAATATGCTAAATTCCTACCGATAAACAGGAAATTAACAACACAAGTGATTTGGGGGGTCATAACAGTAGACCCATTTGAGAAGATTAGTGTCAAGATTTTTGTGGCGGGAGAAAAATGTGTAACATAAAACCCGCATCAAACTATTTGAAAGGAAAGCTATTATGGCAATTCCAAGCAAACAGGGGAAATCTACTATCGATTTTCGAGACAATCGACGCACCACAACTCGTATTACAGTTCGTATCCCCAAAGAGTTACACGAACAGCCAGTCATGTCACGGCTCATTTCTCATTGCGGCATCACAGTAAATATCGGTGCAGCCCAGCTCAATGGTCATGTGCCGCAACAAGGCTGCTTTGATTTGGAACTACGAGGAACTGTTTTCCAAATTGCCAGTGCCTTAACCTACCTGAATGAACTGAATTTAGAAATTTCGCATCGATTCATTACTGGAGAAGACGGTTGGTAAATAAGTCTTGACAAATAAGTAACGAGTGCTGAGTTAGCCAGCTACTCAGCACTCGGCAACAGCAGTCGCACCCCACTTGCACGCTTCTTGGGGGGGCAGCCCCAAGGGCGCAGTGGCTCCTCATTTACCTGTACTTATGCCATTTGATTTTCAATTGCCCACCGTGCTAGTTCAGTGCGATTGTGGAGATTGGTTTTGCCCAACATATTGGACACATGGCTTTCTACGGTGCGTTGGCTGACATTTAATTCTTCAGCTATTTCGCGATTAGCTAAGCCCCGAGCCACAAATTGCACGACTTTGAGTTCTGTTGGGGTTAACTGCACATCGAAGGGAACTTGGATGCGGGAACCGTTTTCTCCTCCTTTTGCTTGATGTTCTTTCCAGCGAATGGTCTGCTTCAGAGAAGATTCTACTTGTGCTACCAATTCTTCTGGCTCAAAAGGCTTAACCATATACACATCAGCACCTTTATTCAGACCTTTAACTCGGTCTGCGCTTTGTCCCTTAGCTGAAAGGAATAGAACGGGAATCCAGCTGGTGCGTTCGGTTTGCCGGACTTGTTCTACAAAAGTATACCCGTCCATTTCCGGCATCATCACATCGCAAATGATCATGTCTGGAATATCCTGCTCTAAAACTTCCAGTGCTTCTCGACCATTTTCGGCGGTGACGACATTATAACCCCGGAATTCCAAATAATCCTTCACCAGCAAGATGAGGTTAGGGTCATCATCAATAAGTAGAAGTCGTTTGTGATCTTTCATGCTGGGTTCTTTCATAGCAGTGGCACTTATCGCGCTTGATCCATCAAGGTCTTGAATAGTCATCCTCTCTGGTGGATTAAGGAGGTGTCGTGCTTTTTCTCACTTAACTTGCCCTTGCTGCATAAACTCCTAAAAGTGGATGTCACTTTCAAGAAATTCTGTACCAACGGCAAAATTCCAGTAAGGATACGTAGAGCAGTAGTATTCATAATGCGTTATTATATATCGCTTTGAAGGTTGCGGGTTAAAAAACACTGATAAAATAATAATTATTCAGGTTAACAAGTAACTGTTGGTCTCAAAATGCTCCCAAATTACAATTAACCCGCACTTTCATTTGTTTACTACTGTGCCATATCCTTGTTGGATGTTAAGCTTGATTGAGCTTTTTACGACAAACTTGGGAACTTTCTGGCAAAGGATGGGTTAAAAATGCATATTCTTCTACCACATTGTTGCCTAATAAGTGTTCTCGTATAATCCGACAATTACTTCCAGGATTGTTGGGCGATACCGCACAGCATCCGGAGAATCCTCTATTATCAGTCTAGAACAACAAACTTGCAAGCAGTTGGCTTTATTTCTAAAGAGGCAACTAGAATTGCTATCTTGTGGTAGGCGAAGATTGAGCTGTTTGAGGCGCTTTTTCAAGTATTTCCAAAATGGCAAACGAATTTGTTTTGAGAAGCATTTAGAAACTGTCTGGACAGCACAGATGAAAATGTCCGTTTGAATTTTTGACAGTCCTAAAGTTTCTAGAGAAATACTTAGGGCTTTCTTCGCTGGTGATGTCGTGGTCTGTGGTAGCTGAAGGCAGGACTGGATCACTGTAGTGTTACTCAATTCGCGGCTCCCTGATTACTGTTCTATATCAATATCCCAGCTTTGCAAACAAAGTTGCCCATATATCAATATTCGTCCATTACTGAATAAAACCTGAAAGCTAGGAAAAGTTGAGTATTTATACTTGAGTAGGATAGCACGAGCAAAGTTCGGGAACCCGTACAAAAGAAAATGTTGCCATTGCATGCTGGGTTTCGGTAAATTAGCACTCAGGAGTCGAGAGTGCTAACAAGGTGAGAAATTGGTATGGCAGCTGTATCTCTAAGCGTTTCTACAGTTAAACCTCTGGGCGATCGCGTCTTTGTCAAAGTAAGCGCCGCTGAAGAAAAGACCGCAGGTGGTCTGTATTTGCCCGACAACGCAAAAGAAAAGCCCCAAGTGGGCGAGGTTGTCGCTGTGGGTGATGGCAAGTTCAAAGATGACGGTAGTCGTCAGCCACTGGATGTCAAAGTGGGAGAAAAAGTTCTTTACTCCAAGTACGCTGGTACCGACATCAAACTTGGAACCGACGAATACGTCCTGCTCTCAGAAAAAGACATTCTAGCAATCGTTTCATAGTCATGAGTCCTTTGTCATGAATTATTGGCAAAGGGCAAAGGACAACTTACAAATTCGTACTGTTCTTTTCAAAATTCTTTGACAATTATGGCAAAGCGCATTATCTACAACGAAAACGCACGTCGTGCCCTCGAAAAAGGCATGGACATTCTGGCTGAGGCTGTTGCTGTAACCCTCGGTCCCAAAGGTCGGAACGTAGTGCTAGAGAAAAAGTTTGGCGCACCACAAATCGTTAATGACGGTGTGACCATTGCTAAAGAAATTGAATTGGAAGACCACGTCGAAAACACTGGCGTTGCTCTAATCCGTCAAGCGGCTTCCAAAACTAACGATGCTGCTGGTGATGGCACCACAACTGCGACCGTTTTGGCTCATGCAGTGGTAAAAGAAGGCTTGCGGAACGTTGCAGCAGGTGCGAATGCGATTTTGCTGAAGCGTGGTATTGATAAGGGTACCAACTTCTTAGTTGAAAAAATCAAAGAACACGCTCGTCCTGTAGAAGATTCCAAAGCGATCGCACAAGTTGGTTCAATCTCTGCTGGTAACGACGAAGAAGTCGGTCAGATGATTGCCGAAGCAATGGACAAGGTGGGCAAAGAAGGCGTGATTTCCTTGGAAGAAGGGAAGTCCATGACCACTGAATTGGAAATCACCGAAGGGATGCGCTTTGACAAAGGCTATATCTCTCCCTATTTTGCAACTGATCCCGAGCGGATGGAAGCAATTTTCGATGAACCTTTCATCCTGCTAACCGATAAGAAAATCGCTCTGGTACAAGACCTCGTACCTGTCCTTGAGCAAGTTGCTCGCGCTGGTCGTCCTTTGGTGATTATCGCCGAAGATATCGAGAAAGAAGCTTTGGCAACCTTGGTTGTCAACCGCCTACGCGGTGTGCTGAACGTGGCTGCTGTGAAGGCTCCTGGCTTTGGCGATCGCCGCAAAGCAATGCTAGAAGACATCGCTATCCTCACTGGTGGTCAAGTGATCACCGAAGATGCTGGCTTGAAGCTGGAAAGCACCAAGCTGGATGCGCTGGGTAAGGCTCGCCGCATCACGATCACCAAAGATAACACCACCATTGTTGCTGAAGGTAACGATGCTGCTGTCAAGGCTCGTGTTGAGCAAATTCGTCGTCAAATGGAAGAAACTGAATCTTCCTACGACAAAGAGAAGCTGCAAGAGCGTCTGGCTAAGCTAGCTGGTGGTGTGGCTGTCGTTAAAGTAGGCGCGGCTACCGAAACCGAAATGAAAGACAAGAAGCTGCGCTTGGAAGACGCCATCAACGCAACCAAAGCTGCTGTGGAAGAAGGTATCGTTCCTGGCGGTGGTACAACACTGGCTCACCTCGCTCCTTCGCTTGAAGAATGGGCAAACAGCAACCTCAAGGGTGAAGAGTTGACTGGTGCATTGATTGTCTCTCGCGCCTTGGCTGCTCCTCTCAAGAGAATTGCTGAAAACGCTGGTCAGAATGGCGCTGTCATTGCTGAGCGCGTCAAGGAAAAAGAATTCAACATTGGCTACGATGCTGCCAAGAACGAGTTCGTTGATCTGTTCGAGGCTGGTATTGTTGACCCAGCTAAAGTGACACGTTCTGCTCTGCAAAACGCTGCATCTATCGCTGGTATGGTCTTGACCACCGAGTGCATCGTGGTTGACAAGCCTGAGCCAAAGGATAACGCTCCTGCTGGTGCTGGCGCTGGTATGGGCGGCGGCGACTTCGATTACTAAGATTCTTGTTGGGTGGGTTTTGCCCACCTTTGATAAAACAGCTGCTTCCTTTGTGGAGGCGGCTGTTTTTTTGTTTGAAACGAACTTTTTATAGCGGTTCTTACTTGAGTACAATACAAATTTTGTGGGGACGCATTAATCTACACCGAAAGTGCCAACCCGACAACAAATCGAGCGGCATTTTTCGTGAAAGCTTGACAATTTTTTCTAAGAAACCGCTCGATTTGGGGCACTTCACGAGTAATCGTGGAGCGTAGAACGAGTAACCGTAAAAGGGTTGCGCGTTTTGTGCAGGTTTTTTCCACGGGCACTTGCGAGTGTGGGAGTCTTTGCAGAAACAGATCCCGGTTATTTCACTCTCACACCGCTGGCGAATTACCTGCAAAGTGATGTCCCAGATTCCCTAAAAGCGATAGCAATTATGAATGGCGAGGAGCAGTATCGAAGCTGGGGAGACCTGATGTACAGTTTGCAGACTGGGGAGAGTGCGTTTGAGCGTTTGTATGGTATGAATCTTTTCGAGTACTGTGCTCAAAATCCTGAAGCCGCAAAGATTTTGAACCAAGCAATGACCAGTTCTTCGGTGCTGGAAAACGCAAGCGTAGTTTCAGATTATGACTTTTCTAATATCCAAACCTTGGTAGATGTTGCTGGGGGACATGGCAAATTACTGACCGACATCCTCAAAGGTCACCCTAAAATGAAGGGAATTTTATTTGATCTACCCTCGGTGATTGCAGGCGCAACGTCATTAATTGAAGAAGCAGGAGTGTCTGATCGGTGTGAACTGGCGGGAGGTAGCTTCTTTGAATCTGTGCCAGCTGGGGGGGATGCTTATATCCTCAAGCATATTATTCATGATTGGGATGATGAAAGGGCGATTGCCCAAGGGGCAGTGCGCGGAGCGCAATCGCCATTCTTAAGCGTTGTCACGAAGCAATGCCAGAACACGGCAAGCTATTGATTGTAGAGCAAGTCATTCCACCCGGTAATCAGCCTTTTTTTGGCAAGTTGAGTGACCTACATATGTTGGTATTATGTCCGGGTGGGTGCGAACGCACGGAACAAGAGTATCGCACCCTAATGGAAAAGGCAGGATTTCAGCTCATTAGAATTGTTCCTACTCAGTCGCCTATGAGTGTGATAGAAGGTGTGCCAGTGTAAAGATTTTTGGATACAGGGAAGTGTACTGCGTTAAGTACAACTTCCCCTGTTTATATCTTCAAACTTTCATTAGACCTCTTGCATAAATATTATTTTGTTGCGCGCAAAGCCGCAAAGTCGCAAAGAAAAACACTAAGAAAAAGTTCGGAAGTGCAAGAAGTCTATTTTTGAAAGCCTTTGGCTGACTGTTTTTGACTTTTCTCTTTAGGCTTAGATTTGTGGACTTCTACCACAGCTTCTTGAAATAAATTGTTTAGATGTATTGGGACGCTGGCAATTTCTGGTAACTCTGGCTCTATAGGTTTGTTGTATTCTTGCAATAGAGTATCTAAGTCAGTTTGAAGCTGAAATTCTGGACGTTGAAGAAATGTTTGCAGCACTTTTTCTAATTGTGTTGGATATTGTTCAGCTAACCGATGCCAAATGAAGGCATTAATACTTTTGTCTTGTAAATAGAAACGAATCAGTTTTTCAGCACCTTCTACACTTTGCCAATCTTCTGCTTCTAAAATTGCTTTTACCTTAGTATAGGTTGGAAGAAATATTTGCCCCCAACGGGGATGGGATATAGCTGTCACCTGTTCTGCTTTTTTGAGATCAGCAGGCAATTCAACTTTTGGCGTTACCATTTTGCTGGTACCGTTTTTGTTGTTAAACATTTGCGAAACGGCTTGAGAGTCGGTACCAAATTCTTCTGCAACTGCTTTGATTTCTTCTTCTCCAATGCCTGCTTCTTGTGCTACTTCTTCCAGAGATTTTGATGGATCAACGCCTGCTTCTTCCAAGCGCTTTTTCGTTAATATTTCTTGGAATTCTCCATTTTTTTTGTTGAGTTGGTATCCCGGCATTGTGACTTCATCAGCACCAAAAAAGTCTAAAAACTGTTGATGATAAACTTCTACAGACTGCCAAGCTTCCTCTAGTAACTCTGGTGCATCTCCATAAAGATGTTCTTTATAATTCTCTTTAAAATTACCAATGGCTACTGCGAGTTTTGGTTTGCCCAATTTACCCATCTGCGTGTAAGGACCAGAGAACGTCCAGTAGCTATCAGTCACAGGAGAAATGCGAGTCAGTAAAATTTCTCCCTCTTTCAACCGAGACATTTCCTGTAGTTTTTGCGCATTGTTGAACTTGACAGTGTAGTGTTTATCTGTCAGCCAGTTCCTAAGTTCAAAGCCATCGGGTAAGATTTTTGTAATAGCAAATAAGCCAATAAAAGTGCGATGCCAACTTTTGATCAGTTTGCGATCGCTCTCCGACAAATCTTGGTGGCTTTGAATAAACAAATCCAACGGTGAGTCGTCACCAACTCGCCCTTCTGTAATAAATGAGTCAATTATCAGTTCTTGTTGAAAATTATCACCGCTTCCACGCCGGGACTTGACAGCAGCATAGGTTTCCAGTGCTTGTGCGAGTTCATCTTCAGCATCAAAGACAAAATCAGTAAGGTCTTGTTTGAGTTGGTGCGATCGCTCTAAAATTGCATCCACAAGTTAATTTCTCGGATTCGACAGTTGATAGGTTAGAGGTTTCGAGAGAATTTTGGCATCTGGCTATTGCAGGATATGTGGAGATGCTTATCCGTTATTTCCTGATGAATGTTTGGTTGACAGACAACCAGGCATGTAGCATATAATTTGTACCCTTTCACAAGAACGCGATCGCTATGGGCATGACCCTTGTAGAAAAAATTTTGGCGAAAGCCTCCGGTCGGTCAGTCGTCGAACCGGGGGAAAACATCTGGGTAAATGTTGATGTTTTAATGACACACGATGTTTGTGGACCGGGAACCATCGGCGTTTTCAAACGCGAGTTTGGTGCTGATGCCAAAGTCTGGGACCCCGAAAAAATCGTGTTAATTCCCGACCATTATATTTTCACCGCCGACGAACGAGCTAACCGCAACGTTGATATTTTACGTGATTTTGCTAAAGAACAAAGTATAAAATACTTTTACGATATTACAGACCGCGCCAACTTTAAGGCAAACCCAGACTACAAAGGCGTTTGCCATGTCGCCCTAGCCCAAGAAGGTCACACCCGCCCAGGCGAAGTCTTATTTGGTACTGACTCCCACACTTGTAACGCTGGTGCTTTTGGTCAATTTGCCACAGGTATCGGCAACACAGACGCCGGCTTCATCATGGGGACTGGCAAACTGTTAATCAAAGTTCCCGCCACCATGCGCTTTGTATTGGATGGCGAAATGCCTCCTTACCTGTTAGCGAAAGACCTAATTTTACAAATTATCGGCGATATTAGCGTCGCTGGGGCAACCTATCGGACAATGGAATTTGCAGGGGAAGCCGTTGAACAAATGACGATGGAAGAACGGATGACCTTGTGCAACATGGTCATTGAAGCTGGCGGCAAAAATGGTACCATTGCTCCCGATGAAACCACATTTGAATATTTAAGGGGACGTACCAACAAACCTTTTGAGCCAGTATACACAGACTCCGATGCCAAATTCTACAGTCAGCATCGCTATGATGTCTCCAAACTAGAACCAGTCGTTGCCAAACCCCATTCCCCTGATAACCGCGCTTTGGCACGCGAATGCAGCGATGTCAAGATTAACAGAGTTTATATTGGTTCCTGCACGGGCGGCAAAACAGAGGACTTTTTCCATGCGGCACAAGTTCTTAAAGGTCGCAAGGTGAAGGTTCCCACCTACATAGTCCCTGCTACTCAAAAAGTCTACGAAGACCTGTTTACATTGAAGTACGAAGAGCAAACCCTCTCGGAAATTTTCTTAGAAGCAGGTTGCATTGAACCTGCTGCGCCTTCGTGCGCCGCTTGCTTGGGTGGTCCCAAAGACACCTTTGGGCGGATGAATGAGCCAGAAATTTGTGTTTCCACCACCAACCGCAACTTCCCTGGACGTATGGGTCATAAAGAAGCGGGAGTCTATCTTGCTTCCCCCTACACTGCTGCAGCTTCTGCAGTCACTGGGTATGTGACAGATCCGCGTGAGTTTTTGAGTTAGTTTTTGTCTCGCGCCAAGACGTTAAGACGTGAAGAAACTCTTTGCGCCTTTGCGCCTTTGCGCGAAATTAATTCACTATGATTATTCTCGTAATGGGTGTTTCTGGTTCTGGCAAGTCTACCATCGGGCAACTGTTGGCAGACTCTTTACACTGCGAATTTGCTGATGCTGATGCTTTCCACTCGCCAGAAAATATTGAGAAAATGCGGCATGGTATCCCCCTAAATGATTTAGATAGGATGCCTTGGCTGCTTGCTTTACAACAGGCAATACAACAGTGGTTACAAGAGAACAAAAATGTAGTCCTGGCGTGTTCTGCACTCAAAGCCAGCTATCGCCAAGTTCTGGTATTGGATGAGGAACGCGTCAAGCTAGTTTACCTCAAGGGGTCTTTTGAGTTGATTCAAAAGCGCCTGCATATGCGTCAGGGTCACTTTATGTCCGAAGAACTCCTTAAAAGTCAGTTTAATGCCCTTGAAGAGCCATCTGGTGCAATTACAGTGGATATTTCAGAGCCACTAGAGGTGATTGTGCAGCAGATTAGAGTGAGTTTGGGGATTGAGGCGAGTTGATGGGAGAAGTTTCATAACGGCTATGCTGAGATAGTGGCAAGATAGAAGATTTTTGATAATAATTGCTTAAGGCGTAACCGTTATACTCCTCTTCTTTACCTAAAACCTGGGCTAATGCTCGCAAATTTAGCCGCTTGAGTAATTCAATAGTTATTGGTCGCTTATCACTCCAAAAAATCATTGATTCTAAAAACTCTTTGGCTGGCTGCGAATTTAGCAAAGCAGCAAGAAAAGATGCCTCAGATTTAGACCTACACGATAAAAAGTAAACTGTATCGTCAAAAACAACAGGCTGTCCGTCAATCGGATCTACTTGCACAAAGTTAAGAGCTTTGTAAAAGCCTGATATAGCGACTTTCCAAGGTGCAAAAGTATATTTCCCGACGCCAAATATAGAAAATTCTGGACGATTCCGATAAATAGAACTGCTACGCTTTGACAAATACTCTCGATAATTTTGAAGATAGTCCCATACCTTGGGAGCATCAAGCTTTAAGTGTGTTGTATCCTCCCCAATGTACCGCTGAGTAACAAGAACATATTTTCTACAAGTAGATGTACGACTATTTCCAACATCTGAACTTTTCAAAAGCGGGTAAACCCAATCTTGTTCAAGAGAAAAAACATTACCATATCCGTTACGGAATTTATCACCTTCTTGTTCTAATTCCATAACATTGGAACAGTCATGTTTCAAGCCTGAACGCCAAATATAAACTGAGTTAGTTTCTCGTAAATGAGACCAACGCTTATAATCTATTACATTAGAAACGAGTATATTATCTTGGTAACCAATAACGTGTGATGGTTTTTGAGCAGACAAATCCTCGAAAATCTCGCAAGTATTTGATAAACTCCCATCTCCAATCAACAAAACAAAAAAACAGGCATCTACAGATGCATTAAAGTTTTTAAGCGTATCTATTCTATAAATTTGAGCACGGATAACTTTTTGCTTGTACTGCCAAACATGAGTGAGAATTTTTCTGGCAACAGAAGTCTTACATAACATTGCAATTATGCCAGTGCGTTCTTTCAGCCACTCTAAATGCTTTAGCAGCATCCATTCGGAAATATCAAAATTACTTTTGCCCGTTAACGCATCATATCCGCTTTTTCCTTGAAAATTAGATTTTTGCGGTAAGTTAGAACTTTTTAATAAGCCTAGCTCGGAACTTGTCACCCAAGGAGGATTACCAATAATTAGTAATGGTTCGGCTAAGGTGTTAATAATGTCTGACCAATTTAAATTAAAAAAATCACCGTTAATAATTTCTATTGGTGCAGAATACTTTTCGGCTGCAACCCTTTCTTTGAGGTAACTTAGATGTTCTGTACTAATATCAACACCGACAAATTTATTGACCTGTGAAAATACTTGACAAGCAGCCAATAAAAAGGCTCCACGACCACAAGTAGGCTCTAAAACTGACCTTGGTGACACACCTAACCTATTAACGACATTCGTCGCCTCTAAGGCTAGAGTTACTGGTGTCTGAAAATCCCCAAATTCACATAAAATCTTACTTTTGTGTCGTACCATTTCAGTTCATCGCACTCTAATAATACCGCTTACCTCGCCAGCTTGCTGTATAATACGACTATATTGAAGTCGCCATTGTAGAGCATTTGAGATTGTTAAATAACCCTGCTCAGGTGGATTATTAAGTATCTCCTCAGCAATGTTATTTGCTTCAATTTCATCAACTGGTAGGTTGCGATCCATCATGAAGGCAGCAAGGTCGTCAGCATTACCGTCATTTGCAAGAATGCTAAGTATACCACGAGTCATCTGATAGTCAGCAGTACGGCTTTTATCAACGAAGATAGTGTGCTGCATATCGAGCCTACCAGTTCTACGCTAATGATCATCTGTCTTTTCGTAAACAAAAATCAGCAACCCATACCCAAGACCAAAAATTTTTTGCCGAGCAGATTTAAACGGGCATGAAGATTGAGGTTGTCGGATGCTTGTAACTTTCATGTCTACATTTAAATCTGGAAAATCTATTCCAGAAGCCGAGTTACCCAGCATATACTCATACGACAAAGCCAAATAATTCCGAAATTTTTGCTCCAGGTAAGTTCCTACAGCCTTCCCATCAGTAACACCAAACAGCAATGGCTCGTCGTATATACTTTCTATCTCTGAGAACTTAACAGCCTCCTCTAGTAGAATATCAAGTGTTAGAGAAGGCTTCATTGTTCCCCCTTCTCCAATACTCCTGCGACTCATAAATTTTTTCTCTGCTTAAATATTCTTGTTTTATGCCAAGTTTAAAGGTTGGAAAAGGATATTTTGATGGAATAGGAGTAATCAATACTTCCACTTCATCCCTTTCCTTTACATTGTCTGGTAGAACCTCTACTAGAATAATGCTTTGTCCTTTGATATAGCCTTTCATGGTTGTTATTTCTCCATTCCAAGCCGGGAGTAGCAACTAATTATGGCTGATATCCCAGCAACCTGTGCTACGCCCTAAACTTGACGCGAAGCCAGAAAAGCTTCTAGTTGCTCTGCGGTAGGTTGGCAGGCGATACGCGTAGCGTCAAGCCTCTGGCTTATCGCCCCTGCTTTCATTGTCGTTAATGCCCCTATCGTTTGCGCAGCGTGTCCAAAGGACATAGATTTGGTGGTCTACAATCAGGTAGTGGTTCCAATTCCTACCTGATTGCATTCTGAATACTGAATTCTGACTTCTTCTTCAACTGTTCGCTCTCATCATGATGTGAGCTCCCGCTGCACCACTGGCATCTTGTCGAACTTGGGCAGATCCGGGTTCATGTGATCCCACGGTTGGGCACTAGCTGTGTAAAAGTCCATCGTAGGTCGAAACCAACTTGGGTCATCGAGACTCCCTGCCAAAATGCCCATAAGCTCAGGAATTGGGGGCTTGCTAAATAATCGGGAACCGCAGTTTGGGCAAAAACCTCGACCAACAATGCTTCCGCTATCACCAATCACGTCATAGTATTTCACATCTCCGGTGATGGTGACTGCACTTTGCGGCACGAGAAGCCCGGAGGCATACGCAGTTCCTGTCGCCCGTTGACAATCGCGACAGTGGCAATTTCCCATCGCAATGGGTTCGGCTGAACATTCGTAGCGGACAGATCCGCACAGGCAACCGCCAGTAAATTTTATCGTCATAAGAATGTCTCTCCTTGGAACTTCTAAGTTTTGTGACTTCTAGGACGCGGGTGCAGCCAGCATACTTTGCTCACTAAGCAATATCTGACACTTGTGGTACGTCCTGATTTCCAAAGTAGCGATCGCACTCTTATTTGGTCTTACAAGTTTTTGCTTTTTTTACACGTTTGTGCTATTTCTCTCGAACGACCTTAGGCGTGACTCCAAGCAGGCGCTTAAAATGACTGGTTAAATGCCCCTGATTGGCAAAGCCGACTTTATAAGTGATATCCGCGATTGACAAGTCACTTTTGAGGAGGAGTTCACGAGCACGCTCGACCCGGCATTTAATGACAAACTGATGGGGTGAGTATCCTGTTGATTGTTTAAATAATCGAGAGAAGTGCCATAGACTCATCTGGGCTAAGTCAGCCAATTCAGTCAAGCCAATATTACACTCAAGGTTGGCATGGATGTAATCAATGACCTGTTGTAATTTGTACTTAGGCAAGCCACTTGTTGTAATTTGCTCCTTTTGTTTGCCTTGGGCGTAATGGTGGAAAAGATGGGTGGCAAGAAACGTCGCGGCAGATTCTGCATATAAGCGGCTAGAATGCCGATTCTGTTCTAGTTCAGCTTTTAGCGCCAGCCCAATTTGATAAATGAGCGGATCAAACGTCGGAAATTGAGGATGCAGTTCAAGACTACTTAGGTCAATCGATTCAGAGAGAGTGCGCTCAAGAAAGCCGAAATTCAAACCTAAGGTAATGCCTTTGCTTTTGTGGTTGTCTGATTGCCAATAAGCTGTGCCGCGTGGAATGATGAGACTATGACCCGTGACAAGGGAGCTTTTTTGCAAGCGTCCATTAATTCGCGCTTCAACAACGTACCCAGAGGGCATATCTGTATAAATATGAATCGCATTCTCTGGAAAGACTATCTCGTCTGGCAATGCACTTGCGCTCCTGCTTTGAGTGAACTGGAAGCGGATGCCGTTCCAAAACGAATTGTCGTTGGAGAGTAGAGATTGACGATTAAAGCTTTTTAAGATTGCCTTTTCTACAGCGCAGTATTCATGCTCTGTTTGTGACATGACTCTCACCTTTTTGGCTCAGCTAATGAGAACATTCGGAGACAGCAATGACAAATCCGACCAGATTTACCACACTCAATTTCCATATCTTCCCCTACACCCTTACACCCCTATCCCCTAGTTTTGGTCACTAGAGAGATTGAACAATTTTGCTGGGCAAAAGGCGGTGAAGATTTTCTTCCCGCCTTCTTGTTGTACTGTGATTCCAGTTACCTGTGCTACTCGCTAAACTTGATGCGAAGCAAGAAAAGCTTCCACTTCATCTGCGGTGGGTTGGGAGGCGATCGCCCCTGCTTTCATTGTCGTTAATGCCCCCGTTGCACTTGCATATGTCACGATTCTTCTAGCTGTCTGCGAGTCGTTTAAGCTGTGGATACCATGAGTAAGCAACTGGTGGATAAACCCAGCGACAAAGCTATCCCCCGCACCTGTTGTATCAACGACGGGGATGGAAAAAGCTGGTATTTTGCCTTCGTTTTCACCAAGGCAATAAGCGCACCCGTGTTCCCCATCTGTCACCACCACGCCTTCTACGGAATTAAGACGGTAAGTAATTGCCCCTGGATCTGCGGTGTCAAATAGCCATTCGGCTTCTTCTTTTGAAAGTTTCAGAAAATCTACTTGCTTAAATAATTCTTGAATTTTTTGGGGAGCGATGTCAGGATTTGTCCAAAATACCGGACGCCAGTTGACATCCAATAAAATTTTGATATCGTACTGTTCTGCTAACTCAAGCGCACGGTGGACTGCTTGCCCACTTTCAGGATAAGCGAGTTCCAAAGTGCCTAAAACCAGAAAATCTGCTGCTTCAAATAACTTAAGAGGTAATTTATCAGCCTTGAGACGCGTATCTGCAAATTCTGTGGTGTCATGGTCTTTAAACCCGGCAAAAGTGCGATCGCCTGAGAGCGATCGCACAACATTCACTTGGCGTGTTGGTGCTGTTGGATGGCGTTGTACTCCAGTTGTATCCACACCAACTTTTTGTAATAGTTCTACCAGTTCATTACCTGGTGCATCCTCACCCAAGGTGCCGATAAATGCTGCTGGTGTCCCCAGCTTCACCAAAGCACAAGCTACGTTCGCTGGTGCTCCCCCAGGGTAAGCAGTCCATGACTCAATTTCTTCTAGCTTTCGCCCCAGTTGATCGGCTAAACGGTCAAACAAAACTTCACCCAGGCACAAAACACGGGGATTGCTCATTGAATTTCAGATTTTGGATTAGGAATTGCCAGTATAAAACCTACAATAATTTGTGCTACTTTGTCGGCAGTCGTTCATACAATTAAATAGCTATTTTTGTTTCTTAAATCAGCCGTGCATATTGCTCCTTACTGTTCATTTCGCATCAGTATTTTTTGGGCTTTTATTTATTTTAAAGTTCCTTTTTATACTTGTATTTGATTAATATTACCGCTTTGGAACGGGTATGAAGTATAAGGGTATGGGGGATATTTTGAATTTGAAATGTTGATTTTTCTTTTCCCTAGGGCAGTCGGACGGGCGGGGGGATGCCTCCCCTAACTCCCTAAACTGCACTTTTTCTAAAAAGAGTATTTATGCTTACATTTGAAACAACTACCCACAAAAGAATCTTCTAGAATGAGAAAGAGCGATTAAGTACATATACTAAGGAGGATAAAATAACTCATGGCTGGTGGCGAGTCTCAGACCCCCGTTAGTCTGTCAGACAGAGAACTGCAAATTATCGACTTAGTGGCCGCTGGCTTAACTAACCAAGAAATTGCAGCTAAACTGGAAATAAGCAAGCGTACAGTTGATAACCATATCAGCAATATTCTCACCAAGACCGGTACTGACAACCGAGTGGCTCTTGTCCGCTGGGCTTTGCATTGGGGCAAAGTCTGCTTGAATGATGTAAATTGCTGTCCCCTGCCTCTGCCTAACCAGAACGAATAGATGAATTGCTAGTATACTGCCAAGCTCATTTTGACTGGTAACTTATTGTCTCCTCCTCACAACTTACGTATTAAGTGTAAACCTATCAAAATCAAGCACCACAGATTACTGCATTATGTCGTTCTGGATAAAGGTTGTTTTTCCTCAGATTATAAATAAAGATATTTCCTGTGGAAATTGTTTCAACCGTAGGCATAAGGACACTAGTAGCGCGACAGAAAGCTCGACAGAAAGCGCTTTTTGGGTTTGCCCATAAAGCATAGAAGCCAAAGTTTCTCAGCTTTCAAGACGGAAAAACGTCGTTGCCGCTATGTGTCCTTATTAAAATTTTGCCTTTAGTAGACTGAAATAGTTCCGATAATCAACAAAATTTAGCAACCATCCACAGGCTGAAACGCTACATTTAAAAGAAATCTCTATTGCTCCATCAGCTTAGGGAGCAGTGTTGCAATGAATACTTCCGCTTTTGCTAAAGGTGGCTCGTCTCCCTTTGACTTTTTTAGTTTTGATTTTACAGCACCTCAGCCCACACAAGATGCGGATTTACTGAGGCATCTATCGTTTATCCCTGGATTAAAAGAAATTTTAATGGTGCGACAGGTTCATGCGCTGGAACACGCCACAGTTTGGGTTCTGAGTGCATCAAAAAATTTCCAAGCTCGCACAAGAACCCCGACGAGCAATTTTCAAGTTGACAACGAACTCTTAGGGGGTTTGTCTACAGAGCGAGGATTCTATCTATATGGAGAGGTAAATATCAGCAATTTGCGGCGTGCGGTAACACTTGCTCGCCATCGCCTTACTAACGGAGAATGGGATTTAGCTGTGCATCCCCGTTGTGGGACAAATGCATCCGTAGGAATGCTGCTCACAGCTGGGCTAGCAGTGGGAATGCATCTGCTGCTACCGCGAGGACCAATTGAGCAATTGATAGGTTTGGGCTTGGCGGCGACAACAGCCGCTGAACTAGCTCCTGACATTGGTGCTTTGGCGCAGCGTTACCTCACAACTTCAATTCCCTTCAATTTAGAAATTGAAAATATTACACCTACACGTGACCTTTGGGGACGACAGGCGTATTTTGTCGAGGTACAGTGGCGGGAATAGGAGGAGTGAGGGAGGGAAAGAGTGAGGGAGGGAGGGAAAGAGTGAGGGAGGGAGAAACCAATTCAAAATTCGCTCATTCAAAATTCACGCATTAGGAGTCTCTTCCTCATCCCCCTCATCTTCCTCATCCTCCTCATCCCCCTCATCCCCCTCATCTTCCTCATCTCCCCACTTTCCTTGTTTGGGTTGTAAGATGATGGGCTGGTGTGTTAGATACTGTCTGTATATATGTCTTTAGACCCTGATTTTGCCCCTAAACTGCGTGCTTCAGCTGACCGATTGTTCTCCCTGTTAGACAAATTTACCTCTGCACGGGTGCTAGTCATCGGAGATTTGACTCTAGACGAGTTTCTTACTGGTCAGGTGGAAAGAATTTCTCGCGAAGCACCAGTGTTAATTCTCCGCCATGAAACCACCAAGCAAGTGCCAGGAGGTGGGGCGAATGCGATTTACAACTTTGCCCGATTGGGGGCAAACGTTTTAGCAGTAGGACTTTTGGGCAAAGATGAACAAGGGAGGGCGCTACGTGGTCTTTTGGAAGCTGCACAAATCAATACTGATGGTATTTTTGTTGATCCCAATCGCCCAACAGTCACGAAAACACGGATTTCTGGTCATTCGCGTCAATCAGTGACTCAGCAAATCGTTCGGGTAGACCGAAAATCGGACGATTTGCCAGACTTGGATTTGCAAGTGCAGTTGTCTCAATATATTAAAGAACAAATCCATTCCATAGATGCCGTGGTATGTTCTGACTACGGCGATGGAACTCTGACTCAGCCTGTGATTTCGGCGGCGCTGTCTGCTTCCCGAACAATTGTGGACGCCCAAAAACATCTGGAACGGTATCAAAGAGCAACATTATTTACGCCAAATTTGCCAGAAGCAGAACTTGCTGTAGGTTATGCAATTACTGATAAGGCAACTTTAACTCAAGCAGGACAAGATTTGCTTACCTTGACGCAGGCGCAGCATATTTTAATTACGCGTGGCGAGCAAGGAATGAGTTTGTTTGACAGCGAGGGTGGTGAATATCATATCCCAGCTTTTAATCGGACTAAGGTGTTTGATGTGACTGGTGCTGGAGACACTGTGGTGGCGGCATTAACTTTGGGTTTAACTGCTGGGGCGTCGGCATGGGAAGCGACAGTTTTAGGTAATTTAGCAGCTAGTATTGTTGTGCGGCAGTTTGGTACGACAACGACGACGCCTGAAGAAATGAGGGTGGCGTTGCAACGATTGTTGGAGGAAAGTTAACGCTTAAAAATAATGTTCTTAGCAAGCTTGATTAAATTTAGCGATGAAAAATTTGCTGATAGAACAACTCGATGAGTATTCCCGCTTTGCCGTCAATCATATTCTTAAACGCTTTCCACAGTGGGAAAACCATCTTATCGTAGACCAACCCGAAGGTTACGAGAAACCTTATGCAGTTTTCGAGTTACCTTGTTCATCACCTGCAGTTAAACAAGGACTTTGGGTAGCGACTTTCGGTATGGAAATCACAGTTGGGTCTCACACGCATCATACCCACTTCAAATTGCATCCATTCAGTTCATAAGTGTTAAGTAACAAAAGTATAGGTGTTCCAAGGGTATGGCAACATTGAAATAAGAAGACACCCCAAGTAGCCAACCTTTATGTTCACACCTGCTGACTTTCTCAAATACGCCCAGTGGTCGGGTATTGCAACATTAGTATTTGCTGCCTTGACAGTTTTAGCTTTTATTTTGAAATGGGGTATTCGCTTTCGGATTGTGGGTTCTACTGGCTTTATGCTAGTGCTGACGGCTGGTCTATTTACTCTCTCGTTGACGCCCTTGTATCGCACTGTGATTCCAGGTGCAGTAAAATACACTCGGGTTTATGACAACGGATCAACTCAAGCGGTGATTACCATCCCACCACAAATTACCCCATCACAATTAGAAGCTACCTTACGTCAAGCTGCTAGTGATTTGTATTCCTATGGTCGCTTGGGTACATCGGCAGAAAACCAATTGACTATTCGATTGCGTACTCTTGTCCACCCTGAACCAGGAATTTCCGTACCACTTTACCTTGGTCAAGTCAAGCGTAGTCTCAGGTCTCGTGAAGATTCTCAAATGGCGATTGAGATTTACCA
The DNA here is from genome assembly GCF_963920835.1 of Scytonema sp. PCC 10023. Taxonomy (NCBI): domain Bacteria; kingdom Bacillati; phylum Cyanobacteriota; class Cyanophyceae; order Nostocales; family Scytonemataceae; genus Scytonema; species Scytonema sp. PCC 10023. The sequence goes on along the minus strand of NZ_CAWUDP010000023.1, from coordinate 30,341 downwards.
GGACAAATTCGCCCAATTACCACAACCCACCTCACAGAAAAGTTAGAGTGATGAATTACGAGTTAAGAGTTGTGCATCCATAACTCATAACTCTTAATTCCTCACCTGACTTTTAGTACTGGAGTACTTTACTTAAGGCACACCAGGTATTTTCTTCCACTACGCCTGTTATCGACAGTTCGCAGCGCCTTTGGAAGCTTGTCAAAGCTGACTCTGTCAGATCTCCAAAATCACCATCAACCCGTCCTATATAATCACAGGTTGTTTTCAGAATGCGCTGCACCTTTTTCACCAATTCTCCGTTGCAGCCTTTACTCAATTGTGGCATATCTACTGGCGCACCTGTGTAAAGCGCACGCCAAGTACGCTCTGCTACAATTCCATCTTCTTTCAAAAAGACTCGACGCTGAAAATTTTTAACACTTTGTTCGGTTTGGTATCCAAACTCACCATCGATTGGTCCTGTATAAATACCCCAAGCAAATAAGAGGTTTTGCAGTTCTTCTACTGCTTTACCGTTGAAGCCTTGCTGCAGGACTGATTGACTTAACTGTATTTGCAACGTCTGTTCCATTGTGTCGCTGGCATCACTGGTAGATGTCATATTTTCTTCCTAAAAAAATTAATGTCTCTTATTTAACAATAGTTTTTTTACTACTGATGCCGCATCACACTTAGGGATATTCTGAGAAGTTCAAAAACCATCTTCATATTAACAAAGACATATTTTTTTTGTGTTAACAAATACAATATTTATTAATGTTTTGTTAAGATAGAAATCTGGTGATTACGGTCACTAGGGTAAAAAGAATAGTCAAAATTTATTGGACTGTGGAATATAGACTAATTACCCGTTACCTCTTCCCTAATAGGGGAAAGTTCTCCAAAATATCTGGAAGTGCTACTGTTAATTTGTTATATGCCTAATCAATCGACTGAAACTTTGTCTACTCAAACCTCTAGTCCGTTACTGGCTCTTTCGGTAGCTCCAACAAAGGTGATTCGTGGCTCACAAATATTAACACAGGCAAGTGATGCGATCGCCCGCTTGGGAAGTCGTCCCCTGATTGTAGCAGGTGAACGTACTCTTGCTGTCACCCAACAGAGTCTACAACCACTGCTGAAACACCAACGGTTGGATATTGCCCAAGCCTTTTATGCTCCTGATTGTAGTGAAGCCAGCTTGAAAGCTTTACACAAAACAGCGAAAGAACATAAAGCCGATATGATTATCGGTATTGGTGGCGGTAAAGCACTGGATACGGCGAAATTAATCGCTCATCAATTGGAGTTACCAGTCGTCACAATTCCCACCTCAGCGGCGACGTGTGCAGCTTGGACTGCCCTGTCGAATGTGTATTCTGATGAAGGGGCATTTCTCTACGATGTCGCATTGGCAAGTTGTCCTGATTTACTGATACTCGATTACGACTTGATAAAAACTGCCCCGCAACGTACGCTTGTAGCAGGAATTGGGGATGCGATCGCCAAATGGTATGAAGCCTCAGTCAGCAGCGGACACTCCGAACAAACCTTAATCATTGCCGCAGTCCAACAAGCACGAGTTTTGCGAGATATCCTTTTCCAAAAATCTGCTGCTGCACTTAAAGAACCTGGTAGCGAAGCTTGGCAACAAGTTGTCGATGCAACGGTTCTCCTGGCTGGTGTCATTGGAGGATTGGGAGGCGCACAATGTCGTACTGTAGCTGCTCATGCGGTACACAATGGTTTAACTCACATTTGTAAAAGTGGCAGCATTCATGGCGAAAAAGTCGCTTATGGGATTTTGGTGCAACTGCGTTTAGAAGAGATGGTACAGGGCAATCAGCTCGCAACCGCTGCACGGCAACAATTATTAAAGTTTTATGCAGAGATAGGATTACCCCAAAAATTGAGCGATTTAGGATTAGGGAACATCACCTTAAACGAATTGCAAAAAGCTGCTGAAATTGCTCTATCTCCTCATTCTGACATCCACCGACTCCCATTCAAAGTTGCAGTAGAACAGTTGATGGCGGCGATGGTTTCCACTACTGCGCCAGTAGAAGGACGCACTCATATGGGTTTGACGTCTGTTGTGAATGAGGCTGAGTGATTGTTAAACGACACCCGACACACAGAAACGACGAGTTGTGAAGAGTGGATACAGCGGTTTTCAGAATTACGGTGGGCATTGTTCACTAATATCTCAAATGTATATCATCATATAAGCTTTTAGAAGCAATGCCTACCCTACGATTTGTGGTCTAATCATAAAAATAAGCGCTGTAATTCATAATTGTGCATTTCTCATCTATAATTCATAAATCATAATTCTTTCGATGACATTAGATTGGATTGCCCCAGCTGAACGCATACAGAAATTACCACCTTACGTATTTGCTCGTCTTGATGAACTCAAGGCTAAAGCACGAGAGCAAGGGTTGGATTTGATTGATTTGGGCATGGGAAACCCGGATGGCGCAACACCGCAACCAGTGATAGAAGCGGCGATCAAAGCTTTGCAAAATCCGGCAAATCATGGCTATCCTCCTTTTGAGGGGACAGCGAGTTTCCGCCGCGCCATCACGAACTGGTATCGTCGTCGTTATGGAGTCGATTTAGATCCAGATAGCGAAGCTTTGCCTCTTCTTGGTTCTAAAGAAGGATTGGCGCATCTTGCCATAGCCTACATTAATCCTGGTGACTTAATTCTAGTCCCTTCTCCGGCATACCCTGCCCATTTTCGTGGTCCAGTCATTGCTGGGGGCAAAGTTCATAGCTTAATTCTCAAACCAGAGAATGACTGGCTGATTGATTTGGCGGCAATTCCTGAGGATGTTGCCCAAAGCGCAAAGATTCTCTATTTTAATTATCCCAGTAATCCGACAGCTGCGACTGCACCGCGTGAATTTTTTGAAGAAATTGTCGCCTTTGCCCGCAAATATGAGATTTTACTCGTGCATGACTTGTGTTATGCGGAGCTCGCTTTTGATGGCTATCAACCCACAAGTTTGTTAGAAATTCTGGGTGCGAAAGACATTGGCGTTGAGTTTCATACCCTTTCCAAAACTTATAATATGGCAGGTTGGCGCGTCGGTTTTGTGGTTGGGAACCGTCATATTATTCAAGGTTTGCGGACACTGAAAACGAACTTGGATTATGGCATTTTTGCGGCATTGCAAACCGCAGCAGAAACTGCATTGCAATTGCCGGACGAGTATTTACATGAGGTACAAGAACGCTACCGTACCCGCCGCGATTTTGTGGTTCAAGGTTTATCACAGCTGGGTTGGAATTTGAGTAAAACCAAGGCGACAATGTATCTGTGGGTTCCTTGTCCGGTTGGCGTCAGTTCCACAGATTTTGCTCTTAAGGTGTTGCAGCAAACTGGTGTTGTTGTCACGCCAGGTAATGCTTTTGGCGTTGCGGGTGAAGGGTATGTGCGAATCAGCTTGATTGCGGAGTGCGATCGCCTAGGTGAAGCTTTGCACCGTTTTAAGCAAGCGAATATCCGCTTTCAATAAAAGTATACGTCTTTTGGGCGACTTTGCGTAGGATACACACACAGATGCTTTTATCTGTGTGCATCTGTGGTTTTATAAAAAAGATGATTTTGTTTCGCGCAAAGACGCAAAGTCGCAAAGAAGAACACTAAAAAAAGTTTGGGAGTGCAAGAAGTTTTATAAACTTGACTTGAAAATAGGAGAGCAAGCAGAGAACTTAGTCCAGAGTCAGATGGCAATTAGAAGTTTCTAAAGCTAAAATTACCGATTAAGCCAATTGTTTTGGAAACATCTCAGCTATTGTGATTAATCAACACTCTGATAACCTTTTCAATCCTCAATTGAAAAAAACATTACTTGAGGGTTACAAATTTGGCTGGTTTGATTGGTTTTGTCTGTGGTATCCTCCTGGTTGGTTGATTATATTCAATCGCCACTGGCAGCATTATCATCAAGATCCAGATGGTTGGAATTGGTTGGAATACGCGTTATTTTTAATTCCTGGCGGATTTTACTTAGCACTTCTTATTCGCTGGTTGCGGCTTGGCTGTCGTTCACCTCGTAGTGAGGTAGGTGAATTTGACCCAAATTATCAAAAAGCCTTTCGAGATGAAGTTATTGCTCCAATTATTAAATATTATTTCCGAGGAGAGTTGCACCAAATTGAAAATTTGCCACAAACAGGACCAATGATTGTGGCAATGAATCATGCAGGAATGTGTTTTCCCTGGGACTTTTTAACGTTAGGTTATCTATTAAGTAAAACACGAGGATGGTTGGTGCAACCGTTAACTGGTGTCTCTTTGTTTGACCATCCTTGGGTCATTTGGTGGTTACCACCGGGATGGTCAAAGGTTATGGGTGGTGTGAGAGCAGAGTTAAATGATTTTGAGGCGGCGATGCAAGAGCGCAAAATTCTCTTGTATGCACCAGAAGGTTTACGCGGACCAAAGAAAGGTTGGACAAAACGCTATCAACTAGAAACTTTTAATTCGAGTTTTATTCAATTAAGCTTACGTTATCAAGTTCCTATCTTGCCTGTTATTTGCATCGGTAATGAAAATTTACATCCTTGGACATTAAATATTAGAAAGTTGCAAAGGCTATTCAATTTACCATTTTTGCCTATATCACCTTTAATACCATTATTTATTCTCTTTCCATCAATGGGAGTTTGGGCGATGAGAAGTCGCCTGCGTTACTTTGTTCAACCTTTGCATACAGCCGAGTTAAATGGCGATAAGACAGAAAGAGCAGAGGCTTATAAAAAAGCACAACAATTACGAGAAAAGCTGCAATGTCAAATGAATCAGTTGTTAAGTATTAAAGTTACAAGTGAAAAGTTTTGAGTTGGTTGTAGGGGTATAACATTGCTTTTGCGTGTCAACAAGTTGCCTCGTTCCCAGCCTCAGGCTGGGAATGCCTACTGGGAGGCTCTGCCTGTCTTATACCAATTTAAAAAATGATTGCGACAGATAGAACCCATATATGAGCCATCATGTGTCGCATTCTTTTTTCAAAACGGTATTACTTGCGTTACTAGCCGCTTCAAGGGCATTTCCAGGTCGAACCTGGAAACGAGATTACAGAAGAGTTTTGGCTTATAGCGGTTCTCTTTCGGGTGGGCATTGCTCGCTGATATCTCAAATGTCCATTACATAAGCTTTTATGGGCAATGCCCACCTTACAATTTGTGGTGAGTCAGCGCTGCGGGAGGGTTTCCCGACAGCAGGCGACTGCGTTCGCGCAGCGTCTCCGAAGGAGATACCCGGAGGGTCTAATCATCTAAAAAGCGCTGTAAGTTGACAGCAATAAGCAAAGTTTCGTGCCCCTACCATATAATTTGTATTTTCTCAGAATGTGGGGGTTTGGGGGAGCTATAAAACCCCGCCCATAATCTTTGATTTGGGTGGGCATACATGGACTCCCCCAAGTTAAAGCAGGGGATTCGATGTCCCCTGCTTTAACATTTAATAGCTATACGATAGCTATTAAATGCTGTATAGTAAAGAGATGCTGACAATTACGCACCGCTACCGCCTATATCCAGATGCCACTCAACAGCAACAGCTAACTGAGTGGATGGAAGTCTGTCGTAGCGCATATAACTATGCGTTGCGAGAGATAAAGGATTGGTGTGATAGTCGTAAGTGCTTAATTGATAGATGCTCTTTGGAAAAAGAGTACATCCTCCCCGCCGATGCAAAGTTCCCCGGTGAACTCTATCAACTCAATAACTTGCCCAAGGCTAAGAAGGAATTTCCTAGACTTAAGGAAGCCCCTTCTCAAGTCCGTAAGCTCGCCATAAAGCAGTTGCATAGAGCCTGGGAATACTTTCAGGAGAGGGGGTTTGGCTTTCCTCGGTTTAAAAAGCAGGCTTCTTTCAAGTCGTTGCTATTTCCCCAGTTCAACGAGAATCCGGTAACGAATCTACATCTTAAGCTGCCTAAGATTGGAAATATTCCCATCAACTTGCATAGACCCATCCCTTCAGGATTTGTGGTCAAGCAAGTAAGAATATTAAGGAAAGCCAGTTATTGGTATGCATCTATCTCGCTTGAATGCAATGTCAGTGTGCCCGACCCTATTCCACACGGTCATCCAATTGGAGTAGATATCGGACTGTCCAAGTTTTTAGCAACTAGTGACGGAGTTCGAGTATCGCCGCCCAAGTTCTTCAAGAAGCTGCAAAGTGAGCTGAGATTGCTACAACGCAGGCTATCTCGGAAACAAAAACGGTCGAAAAACTATGAGAAAGCCCGAATGAAAGTTGCTAGACTTCACCACAAAATCGACAACACCAGGCAAGACTTTCATTATAAGCAGGCGCACGCTCTTTGCGATGCAGGTGACATGATATTCATGGAAGACTTGGATTACCGCATTAGTGCCAAAGGTATGTTTGGCAAACAGATGCTTGACGCTGGTTTTGGACAGTTTAGAAGCATCGTCAACTACGTCTGCTGGAAGCGTGGAAAGTTCTTTGCTGAAGTTGATGCCAGAGGAACTTCTCAGGAGTGCCCAGAGTGTGGTCAAGAGGTTAAAAAGGATTTGAGTGTTAGAGTTCATTGCTGCCCTAACTGTAATTTCACAACTGACCGAGACGTGGCAGCTGGACTCAACATTAGGAACCGAGGAATTAAGTTAATTAGTACCGATGGGCAATCGGGAAACGAAAGTGCCTGTGCAGACGATCTACCGGGGGTTGAGGCAACTCAATCTAGGCAAGTGTCGAAAACCCGCAAGGGAAAAACCAGGAAAACCAAGAAGTGATTCAATGGATACGCCCCACCCGTAATCTTCGATTCGGGTGGGGAGGATGTCACGCAGAAGCACCAAAGCGGTATCCTTTACCGTAGACAGTATGAATTAATTGTGTTTCACCAGCTTGTTCAATCTTGCGCCGCAGCAGACGAATTAATGCAGCAATGACATTGCTGCTAGGTGGTTCGTCATCTTTCCAGAGATATTGGAGAATCTGCGCGTGAGTGAGCAATTGTCCCGTGTTTTCCATAAAATATTGCAAAAGCTGGCTTTCTTTGTCTGATAAGTCGATGATCCTCCCTTGACGATAAGCGACTTGGTTTTCACTATCAAGTTCTAAGTCCGCTACCGTAAGCCTTTGACTTGTTGTACTGGAGCTTGGTGAACTGGAACGACGCAATAAAGCGCGAACTCGTGCGAGTAACTCCCGCAACTCAAAAGGTTTGACCAAATAGTCGTCCGCACCTGCATCCAAACCTTGTACTCGGTCATCCAGAGTATCTTTAGCGGTAAGAAATAACACGGGTGTGGTTTTGCCTTGGCGTCGTAATTCCTGACAAATCTCCAACCCTGTTTTTCCTGGCAGCATCCAATCTAAAATCAGTAAGTCATAACTGCCGCCTTGTGCAAGTTGGCTACCATTTGTCCCATCATAAGCCGCATCAACGCTGTATCCCTCACGAGTTAACAAGCGACTCAAAGGGTCTGTTAATTCAACTTCATCATCAACAACCAAAATTCGCATGGTTAGCCATTAGTTAGCCATCTGTACTTAGCTATCAGATATTATTATTTTGCTGATTGCTCAACGCTGACTGCTACTTATGCTAACTGTTGCATTGCCGAAAGGGGAACTTCTCAAAAATAGCATCCGCATCTTACAAGATGTGGGATTGGATTTTAGTGCTTTTTTGGACTCAAGTAACCGCCAACTTCAGATTTCCGACTCTAGTGGCAAAGCCAAAGGGCTACTAGTGCGCGCACAGGATGTGCCGGTTTATGTAGAATATGGTCAGGCACAGCTAGGCATCGTCGGTTACGATGTCTTGCGGGAGAAAAAGCCGCAAGTCGCCCACTTGGTTGATTTGCAGTTTGGACATTGTCGAATGTCGGTGGCGGTAAAGCAATCAAGCCCTTACCGTTCGGCACTAGAATTACCAGCTCATGGTCGAGTGGCTTCTAAGTATGTCAATAGTGCGCGAGAATATTTCCACAGTTTAGATTTACCTGTGGAAATTGTACCGCTATATGGTTCGGTGGAACTCGGTCCGATTACGGGAATGTCAGAGGCGATCGTGGATTTGGTTTCGACAGGGCGAACCTTACGCGAAAATGGTTTGCTTGAAATTGAAACTTTGTTTGAAAGTACAGCAAGATTGATTGCTCATCCTTTGAGTTATCGGTTGAACACGGGTAATTTGCTTGGATGCGTCGAGCAACTGCGCTCAACAATTCTGTCTACAGTTTAAATCTACGTAATAGTTATGTCCAATTGGAATGCACAGGATGACCACAAAAATTCTTCTCTACGAACGCAATAAAATCTGACAATCTTAGCAAAAATACTACAAATCAATGTCAGAAAAAACTATAGATTTTGACGCCAACCCGCCAGTTGGTACTAACGAGTACGACAACATGGCTCAGATGGCTTTACCAGGTTATGAGGCAATGCATACAATGGCTTTGTCTTGTTTGAAAGCGCACTTAAGCGAAACATCTAATTTGTTGATTGTGGGTGCTGGTACTGGGATGGAGTTAGTCAAGTTTGGTCAGGACAATTCCCAGTGGCAAATGTTAGGTGTAGACCCATCTGCTAATATGCTATGCATTGCCCAAGAGAAAATACAGCAGCACGGCTTAGCTGAACGAGTTAAGCTATTTCAAGGATACACGCACGATTTGCCTGTGACTCCCCTGTATGATGCAGCAACTTGCATTTTAGTTATGCATTTTCTCCCAGATGATGGCAGCAAACTGGCATTACTTCAAAGTATTGCTCAGCGTTTGAAACCATCAGCTGCTTTTATCTTGGTTGATGTGTTTGGTGAAAAAGGCACTCGTGAATTAGAGCAGATGATTTTCATTTTGAAAGTCTTTTGGGAAGAAATGGGCATGAAGCCAGAAAGGATGGCTCAATTGCTAGAAACATTCAACAAAGGTGTTTACCCTATTCCAGAGGCGAGAGAGTTAGAATTATTACAGCAAGCAGGCTTTGGAAATATTATCAGATTTTATACAGGGCTTTGGGTTGGCGGTTGGGTAGCAACTAAACTAGGTTTAGCAAGCATTTCAACTGCAAAATAAATGCAATTTAAATGTGTCAACAGTTACTATAGCAATGCGTGTAGGAATTGTGACCATATGCGTTAAGGTACTCATGAGTCATTAGTAACTATTAACTATTGACAATGGACGAACTAGATGAGTGTTTTACAACTCAAATAGGAGTGCTATATGATGTTTGCTTCATTGCTGATAATAAAACTTATTTGTAGTAAGGATAAGAGCCCTTGCTTTGCCAGTAAAGAGGACTAAAGTCCTCACTACGAACTTCCGCACGGTTATATAAACGGACATGATATTATAGGCTCTCTATACTAAGATTTGTTGCAAACATTGATGTAACTAAATAGAGGCGGTAAGTTGCATCTACCAAAAGTAGTATAAAATATAAGAAGCATCAACATACAGTGATCAAAATCAGCTAGTTTTGTAACTAGATAAGGCTAAGCGTTGAATAATTTTAAAAACTTTTAATAAATATTTATGCTAGCGATAATGACTCATAACGAAGCGGCGAGACTTGAAGCCCTGCGTCAGTACCGAATTCTTGACACTGAACCAGAAGAAGCCTACGACAATATTGCCCAGTTAGCTGCCTACATTTGTGGGACTCCCATAGTCTTAGTCAATTTTATCGATGAAAACCGTCAATGGTTTAAGGCAAAAATAGGTTTGGATGTCGCAGAAATGCCGCGTAGCGTCGGATTGTCTTACCTTTGCCAGGAACGACAGGACGTAGTGGTTATTTCTGATACTTGGGTTGATGAACGCTTCGCCAAGAATTCAGTCGTTGTGTCATATCCATATGTGCGGTTTTATGCAGGTGTACCCCTAATTACCCCGAACGGAGATATGGTGGGGACTCTTTGCGCCATTGACCAAGTGCCACGCCAACTGAGCGACAAACAAGTGGAAGCGCTTGTGGCGCTAGCCCGCCAGGTGATTAGCGAACTCGAGCTTCGGCGTAATTTAGCTGAGGCGTCGCGTGTTACCGAGGAACTCAAGCGTACGGAGGAAAAACTGGCGCATAGCGAAAATCTTCTCCGCACAGTCATTGAATCAGAACCAGAGTGTGTAAAATTGCTTACCAAAAACGGCACACTACTGGAGATGAACCCGGCTGGACTGGCGATGATTGAAGCTGATTCCCTCAATCAAGTGCGGGGAGAATCCCTTTATCCCATAGTCGCTCCTGAGCATCGTCAAGCTTTTAAGGCACTTACCGCAAGCGTTTTCAAGGGCGAATCAGGAATACTGGAGTTTGAAATTGTTGGACTGAAAGGCACTCGTCGCTGGTTGGAAACCCACGCCGTCCCCCTGCGCGATTCTGATAGACAAATTATTGCCTTGCTAGCAGTGACGCGCGACATCACTGAACGCAAGCGAACTGAGGCATCTTTGCGCGAGAGCGAACAACGATTGAAGCTGGCATTGCACGCTGCTAAACTCGGTTCCTGGGAGCTTGATTTGAAAACGGGCGAGTTATATTCCTCCAACGAGTGCAAGGCAAACTTTGGTCTACCCCCCCAAGCAGAGTTTTCCTATACTGCGCTGTATGAATACATTCATCCTGAAGACCGCGCCTACGTGCAGCAGGCTGTGAAACAAGCTTTAGAGCAACGGAAAGATTATGAAACAGAGTACCGCAATATCTGGCTCGATGGCAGCGTTCACTGGATACTAGCACGAGGTACTGGAATTTACGATGCTGATGGTAGCCCAACTCGCATGATTGGTGTCATGCTTGACATCACTGATCGTAAGCAAGCAGAAGAGGAATCAAAGCGTCAAAACAAACGTTCTCAAGTATTTTCCGAAATCACCCTCAAAATTCGTCAATCTTTACAACTTGAGACAATTCTGCAAACTGCAGTGACCGAAGTCCAAAAACTGCTGCACGCTGACCGAGTTCTGATCTTTCGGCGGTGGGGAGATGGTTCGGGAACTGTCGTGCAAGAGGCAGTGCTGCCAGGTTTTCCTGTAGTCTTGGGAAAAGATCTCCTCGACCCTTGCTTTGAAAGAGATTATCAAGAACCTTATCGTCAAGGAAGAGTTAGTGCGATCGCCAATCTGGAAACAGCAAACATTCAACTTTGTCATAAAGAATTTCTTGCACAGTTTGGTGTCAAAGCTAACTTGGTAGTACCGATCCTGCAAAGGGACAACCTGTGGGGTTTGCTGATTGCTCATCAATGTGAGCGTCCGCGAAATTGGAACACCGCAGAAATTGAGTTGTTGCAACAGTTGGCAAACCAAATAGGCATCGCCCTATCTCAATCGCAACTTTTGGAACAAGAAACCCGCCAACGTCAGGAACTGGCTCGTTCCAATGCGGAATTGGAACAATTTGCCTACGTTGCTTCTCATGACTTGCAAGAACCGTTGCGAATGGTGGGGAGTTACTTGCAGCTTTTGGAGCGACGATACAAAGACAAGCTTGATGATCGGGCGAATGAGTTTATCGACTACGCTGTAGACGGAGCACGCCGGATGCAGACGCTCATTAATGACTTGTTGAGCTATTCGCGTGTCAGCACTAGGGGTCAGCCCTTTAAACGAGTTGATTGTAATGCTGTGCTCAACAACGCTCTCGCCAATCTCAAATTTGCTATTGAAGAAAGCGGCGCAGTCGTCACCCGCGATACTTTGCCGGAAGTGATGGCGGATGCAACGCAACTGTCGCAGTTGTTTCAGAACTTGATTGCTAATGCTATCAAATTCAAGAGCGAACAACCGCCCCAAATTCATATTGGGGTTGAACGCACAGGGCAAGAATGGCGATTTGCAGTGCGCGATAATGGTATTGGCATCGAACCTCAATATGCGGAGCGCATTTTTATAATTTTTCAGCGCTTGCATACCAGAGATAAGTACCCTGGCACAGGCATCGGCTTGGCAATATGTAAGAAAATTGTGGAACGCCACGGTGGAAATATCTGGATTGAGTCGCAACTGCAACATGGTGCAACTTTCTTCTTTACAATTCCTGATCGAGCGGCAAACCAATTGTGAACTTTGAAGTGATTATGCCTATTGAGGTTTTGCTAGTAGAAGACAACCCTGGCGATGTGGAGTTAACCCGCATAGCCCTAGAAGATAGCAAAATCTCCGTGAACCTGAATGTAGCGGTTGATGGCGTAGAGGCTATGGCATTCTTGCATAAACAGGCAAATTATGCTAATATGCCTACCCCCGATATTATCCTGCTTGATTTCAATCTGCCTAGAAAAGACGGGCGAGAGGTGCTGGCAGAAATCAAAGCAGATAAAATCCTTAAGCGGATTCCTGTGGTTGTTTTAACAACATCTGGAGCGGAGGAAGATATCCTGAGAGCTTACAGCCTCTGTGCCAACTGCTACATCACTAAACCTGTTGACTTTGATCAGTTTGTCAAAATTGTACATTCTATAGAGAACTTTTGGTTCACTGTTGTCAAGCTACCACAGGAGTGAGGGAGTGAGGGGGATGAGGGGGATGAGGGAGATGAGGGAGATGAGGGGGATGAGGGAGATGAGGGGGATGAGGGAGATGAGGGAGAAACTAACGACCAATAACAAATAACAAATGACAAATGACTAATGACAAAAAATAATGAAAATTTTATTAGTGGAAGATAATCCGGGTGATGTTCGGCTGTTGCAGGAGTTTTTATGGGATGTCACCTCTGTGAAGCTTCACCTGAAGCAGGCGCAGGAATTAGAAGAGGCGCTGCGCTTTTTGGAGCAAGAAAGGTTTGATGTCATTCTGCTAGACCTTTTACTTCCGGATAGCGAGGGACTAGAAACGTTTATCAAAGTCCATCATCAGGCTCCTACTATTCCGATTATCGTGTTAACAGGTTTTGATGATGATACCTTGGCGACTAGGGCAATGCAAGAGGGAGCTCAAGATTATTTGGTCAAGGGACAGGTGAATGGTGACTTACTGGTGCGCTCAATGCGTTATGCTATTGAGCGTCAGCGAACGGAGGAAGCTCTGCGACAGAGTGAGGAGCGATTTCGGGTTGCTCTCAAGAACTCTCCTATCTTTGTCTTTAATCAAGATAAGGAGTTACGCTACACCTGGGTATATAATCCAAGTTTTGGGTTGACGGCACAAGAGATATTAGGCAAGCGAGACAGCGATTTTATTTGTGCTGAAGATGCAGAGCGTTTAACCACTATTAAGCGTCGTGTACTCACCACGGGTATAGGAACTCGAGAGGAAGTTTCTATTACAACGGCTCTTGGGACGCGGTATTACGATTTAACTGTAGAGCCATTGCAGAATGAGTCGCAAGAAGTCGTAGGCATCACCTGCGCTAGCATCGACATTAGTGAGCGCAAACTTGCTGAAGAGAAAATCCGCCAACAAGCGGCTTTACTTGATGTTACTACTGATGCGATTATTGTGCGAGATTTAGAGAATCGCATCTTATTCTGGAACAAAAGTGCAGAAAATTTGTACGGTTGGCAGGCTCAAGAGGTATTTGGCAAAAATGCCAACAAGCTTTTGTACAACGAAGTACCACCAGAAGTGGAAGCAGCTCTTGCAACCGTTATCAGCAAAGGTCAGTGGCAGGGTGAGGTAAGTAAAGTTACTAAGAGCCGTAAAGAAATTCTCGTACAAACCCGTTGGACATTAGTCTGTGATGAACGAGGAAAGCCCTTATCCATTCTCAGCGTTGACACAGATATCACCCAGAAAAAACTCTTGGAATCACAATTGTTCCGCGCCCAACGCTTGGAAAGTATTGGTACCTTAGCGAGTGGTATCGCCCACGACCTAAACAACATTCTGACGCCAATTTTAGCAGTGGCTCAATTGTTACCCCTGAAATTCCCTGACGTCTACGACCAAGATAAGCACCTGCTGGAAATACTAGAAAACAGCGCCAAACGTGGAGCAGACTTAGTTAAGCAGGTTTTGTCATTTGCGCGAGGCGTGGAAGGGAAGCGCATGGCTTTACAACTCAAACACCTGATCCGCGAAGTGGTGAAGATTCTCAAAGAGACGTTCCCTAAATCCGTTGAAGTTTCTATTGACATAGCGCCAGATTTGTGGTTGGTCTCTGGAGATGGTACACAACTTCATCAGGTGCTGATGAACCTTTGTGTCAACGCCCGCGATGCTATGGTTAATGGCGGAACTTTAAGTATCCGTGCCGAAAATCTGTTTATTGATGAAAACTTTGCGCGGATGCACTTAGAAGCTAAAACCGGACCGTACACTGTGACGACTGTTTCGGATACAGGAGTTGGCATTCCTCGTGAAGTTTTAGACAGAATTTTCGAGCCATTTTTCACAACTAAAGAACAAGGTAAAGGCACGGGGCTAGGTCTTTCCACTGTTATTGGTATTGTCAAAAGTCACGGTGGTTTTGTCAACGTTTATAGTGAGGTGGGATCTGGCACGAGTTTTAAGATTTACTTACCAGCAGTGCAGGAAATGGAAGCACAGCCAGTAGAGGAAGTGGAAATTCTGGGGGGACATGGAGAATTAATTCTGGTTGTGGATGATGAACCCTCGATTCAAGAAATTACCAAAGCTTCTTTAGAAACATACAATTACAAAATTCTTACTGCTCATGATGGCATTGAGGCGATCGCCTTGTACGCCCAACATAAGCACGAAATTAGTGCTGTGTTGATTGATATGATGCTACCTGCCTTAGATGGTTTAACTGCAATGCGTACTTTGCAAAAAATCAACCCACAAGTCAAAATGATTGCTTCGAGTGGGCTGATGTCTAGCAGTAAGCTGGCAGCAGTTATGGACAGTGGTGTCAAAACATTTTTGTCGAAGCCCTATACACTCAAGGAATTACTGCACACTTTACAGGTAGTTCTTAGTGAAAAGTATGGTTGACGGTTGCAATTAGGTGCGCGATTATCTGAAAAACAATCCGGCGTTGCTGCCTCGCGAGTATGAATTTTGTTATGCCTACGAACGTCGGCACACACTCGCGTATGCCTGCGGCACGCAGGCATACGCGCACTACGCTTTAGACGCAAAGACAAAGGTTTTGAACATTAAGTTTTGAAATTTCATCTCTCAATTCAGCAACGCCTTGTGTGAAGATATCGAAATTCAAAAGTGAACTCCCACATTATAGCTATTAAGGGTGGTGTGGGTTACAGGTTCAACAGTAGACGGAAAGCACAGAAGACTTGCTCTTTGCAAGCACTGTTTTCCCTAGTCGAAAGGCGTCTGGAATCCAGCAAATTCCTTCAAGTAGGCGAGAATAGAAGTGCCATTTTCATCTTGAGAAACCTGGTTATTAAGCAACAGGTTGACAACCCCTCCTTCGCCACGCAAATGGGCAGCTGCAAGAACTCCGGATGTGGTGATGACTACTCCTCCTCGTTGTTGTCCGATAAATTCTTTTATGGAACGTCCATTGAGTTGATTTTTGATCAGGTTCCACTTGTATTCAAAAGCCTCTTTAATAGCTATGTCTTGCACATTGTTCTTATTATTAAGGAAATCTTGCTTACTATTAATCCCATTTTTTCCTGTCCATCTGCCCTGCCAATTGTTCTTAGCTACACCATTTCCTCCACCGATATAGGGATTAGGGGTGTCATAATAGCCAAGGTCTTTCAGCAAGGCTTCTCCGAATTGGTACTTGCCTATAAAACCCAACTGGTTCTCAATGTTAGTAGGTGGATTTTGTTGTCCTGTTTCCCTTCTTGCAAGTGCTATCAAAAAGTCTTCGTAACTTCCCCTAACCCCATTCTGCTTTGTTTGTGCGACATAATCGCTTTTGTTGAAGACACTGTTAGCGTAGCTAGATTCGGGTGCGAAAAATGATGTAGTTAAAAGTGAACACGCCACTAGTCCTACAGCAGAAAGTTTGTTGATTTTAGGACTTACGCATTGACAAAATTTTGATTGTGTGGGTTTTGCCATAGTAGACAGAAATCACCTCAACTAAGTAGGGTTTTGAACTAGGGAGGATATAAGCCCTCCTTCTACTTCTTATATAGGTGTAAGTGAAATCAATTTATGCACTGGCGGAAGATAGAACGTGGATTGTAGATAGCTGAAAAATTTTGCAGCCCTCACGAGTAAACTTTAATTATCAGACCTACTTATCATCTGATTGCCATTCTGTGCGTGATATGGCGTAATACACGACATCATAACCGTAGTAGCGAGTATTCTTTTGATACTTCATTCCGACTTTTTGAATCACACGTACGGAAGCAATGTTTTGTGGTATGGCAATAGCGACAATTTTATCTAGCTTGACTGACAAAAACCCATACTTCAAAGTGGCACACGATGCTTCTGTCGCAATTCCCATGTTCCAATAAGACTTGTCAAACACATAACTAAGTTCAACTTCTGGGGTATTTTGCAAGAAACCAAGCCCGCAACGACCAATCATTTTACCACTGTCTTTGTGAATGACTGCCCACATTCCAAAGTTCTGTTCTTGCCACTGTTTGATATGTTTGGACAAGCTTGTTTGCGTTTGTTCTTTTGTTTTTGGCGATAGATATCTCATGACTTCTGGATCGCTGTAGAGGCGAAACAAGTCATCAAAATCGTCTGGGGTAAAGTGTCTTAACCGCAACCGTGCGGTTTCAATCTCTGGCATTTTCTAAAATGTAAGGGGAATTATCGGGTTGCCAGGCTTTTCGCGTAAGGGCATAGTACACCACATCTAAGTTGTAGAAGTGGGCATCTTTTTCATATTTCAACCCTGCTTTCTCCATCACACGCCGCGAAGCCAAATGTTCTGGTGCGGTGATGGCAACAATTTTATCTAGCTTGACTTCCTCAAAACCATATCTCAGGCTTGCTTTTGTCGCTTCCGTAGCAATGCCTTGATTCCAGTAACCTTGATCCAACCGATAGAGGACTTCAACTTCTGGGCTGTTTGGTAAAAAATTTAATCCGCAATGACCTAGTAATTTACTAGTTGCTTTGTGAACAACAGCCCAAACCCCAAAGCCGTGCTGCTTCCAATGTTGGATAAAAAACTCTAAAATTTCCTGAGTAACTTGTTTTACCTTTTCTTTTGGAATTGATCCTCTAGGTGAGTATTTCATCACTTCTGGATTGCTGAGAATCACACCGAGTTCTTCCAAATCGTCTTGGGTATAAGGTTTAAGCCGCAGCCGTGCAGTTTCAATCTCTGGCATGGTGTCAACGTAGGAATGAAAACACTACATTAGGGAGATGTGCTTTTTGTGTTGTAAAAATTAATATAATGCTCTTATTATGAGCAGTTCCAAACCCCAAAAAAAAATTCACACAGGTTACCGTCGGCGTGAGAATGACTGGCGGTTATTTTTGCGTCTCGTACCTTATGCCCGTCGTCATAAGCGATCGCTCTTCGTTAGTATTTTGCTGCTGGTGCCAATAGCAGTTGCTAACGCTGTGGAACCGCAGCTGATTGGACAGGTTATTTCCCTGATTCGCAAAGAACCGAACACCTATGAGTTTCTCAAGAATCGCCCGTTGTTACAGGGGCTAAATATTATTGAAGGGTTGTTGCTGATCACGCTCAGTGTACGACTGCTATTTACAGGTTTTCAGGGTTATTTGGTACAAAAGCTAGGTCAGCAAATCACTGCGGAAATTCGCCAAGACTTGTTTCATCATGTCACATCTTTGGCGGTGCGCTTTTTTGACAAAACAGCCGTAGGTAAATTAATCACCAGACTCACCAGTGATGTGGAAGTCTTGGGAGATGTCTTTTCCACTGGAGCGATCGGCATTGTCTCAGATTTGTTTTCCATGCTGGTGATTCTTGGTTTTATGTTTTCTATGCAGTGGCAACTTGCTTTTTTGCTACTGATAGTTTTCTTGCCAGTTGCCTGTATTATAATATACTTGCAGAAACAATATCGCCAAGCCAATTATAAGGTCAGGGAAGAACTTTCTCTACTCAATTCTCAGCTACAAGAAAATATCATTGGCATAAATGTCGTGCAATTGTTCCGGCGGGAAAAATTCAATGCAGAGTTGTTTCGCAGGAACAATCAACGTTACGTCCACGAGGTAGATAATACTATCTTTTATGATTCAGCGGTTTCAGCAACCCTGGAATGGATTGCCTTGATTGCTGTTGCAGGTGTTTTGTGGGTGGGCGGTTATTTACTACTGGGAAAAAACTTGACTTTCGGCACGTTATCTGCATTTATCTTCTATGCCCAGCGCTTATTCGACCCTTTACGGCAGTTTGCGGAAAAATTCACTGTGATTCAATCTGGTTTCACCGCTATAGAACGCGTGAGTGAAATTTTAGATGAACCGATAGAAATACGCGATCGCGGTAATCCCAGATTCTCAATTTTGGATTCTCGCTTGGGTTATATAGAGGGAACCACTCATAATTCTGAGTTACCAACGGAAAATTCACAAGCTGAACTCGGAGAAATCCGCTTTGAACACGTCTGGTTTGCTTACAAAGACGATGATTATGTGATCAAGGATTTGGACTTCATCATTCATCCTGGTGAGAAAGTCGCATTAGTAGGTCCTACAGGTGCGGGTAAAAGTTCCATCATCCGTCTTTTGTGTCGTCTTTACGAACCAAATCAAGGACGTATTTTGGTGGATGGGATAGATATCCGGGAAATACCCCAAGCAGAACTGCGGCGTTACATGGCTGTGATTTTGCAAGAAGGTTTTTTGTTTGCTGGTGATGTTAAAAGCAACATTACGTTAGGCGACAGCTACAGTTTTGAGGAAATCCAACAAGCAGCAGCGAAAACCAATATCACTCAGTTTATTGAACAACTCCCCCAAGGTTATGATACCCAACTCAGAGAACGGGGTACAAACCTTTCGAGTGGTCAAAAGCAACTTTTAGCATTTGCGCGTGCTGCAATTCGCAACCCAGAAATTTTGATTCTGGATGAGGCAACTGCTAGTCTGGATGTTGGGACAGAAGCTTTAATTCAGGAAGCTTTAAATAAACTTTTAGTAGGACGTACCGCCATCATTATTGCTCACCGCCTGTCTACAATTCGCAATGTGGATCGGATTTTTGTACTTAAGCGCGGAGAATTAATAGAACAGGGAAGTCATGAAGAGTTGCTGCAAACAGGAGGAATGTACGCCACTTTGCACAATTTACAAATGTTAGGAACTTGAAGAATTTTGAATGTTAGATTTTAAATTTTCATTTAACTGTACCGAACGTTTTAAGTTAACTTTGGTTGCCCATTGCTAACAAATGCTCCCTCCATTGCAGGAGTTCAGGACGTTCTACCAATGCCTTAAGATATATCCCAAGGCTCCCATTCAAATCTCTTGGCAGTGTGTGACCACAGCTAGGACATTTGAATTTTTTGTTTCCACCCAATTTGGTGTGAATATGTCCACACTTTGTACAGGTTTTCGATGTGTAAGCTTCTGACACTTCAATGACCTGTGTCTTCCATTCTTGTGCTTTGAACTTTAGATATTCCTTGAATCTATAATGTGACCAATTGAGCATTGCTCTTGCTGTCTTTGACCTGAGCTTTCTAGACTTTTTCACTACCATTTCTGATGTTTCAAAGCTAGGTAATAGAATCACATCAAATTGAGAGCACAAGATATGAGCAACTTGCTTATGTGCTTCATCTACAATATTACGAATGCGTTCTCTCATTCTTCTAGAAGCTTTAAGCATTCTATACTTTGGAGTGCCTTTCGCTTTAGAGATACGACTGTACAAATTATCTAGATAAGCGCATAGCCTTACGATTCTACCAATGTCTAAGTTTCCAAAATCACCATTCAAATGAAGACTGAAGAATGTTTGAAATGTTCTTACACCAGGGTCTAGAGCAACTAAGCCTAATCTTTGGTTCTCAGATTTTTTTGACTCAAATACCATAGGAATTATGATGTAAAACTTCCCATTCTGATGCACTAACTTACAATCAAACTCTATGTCTGGAAAAACTTCAGCAGGTTGTAAAGACTTACCTAAAGAAGTTATATACACCGATGACGATTTCACAGAACCTTTCGGAATATAGATGCTATCCCGTCTCTCTTTTTTCGAGCGAAATTTGACGAGTTGAATCTGTTTTGTCTGCTGGAATTTTTTCTTAGCATTTTTCACAGCATCGCAAGCGTCTTTAATCGCAATTGATTTTATCTGATAAGGTGTTTCTTTCGACCATTCAGGTAAAGATTGAATGATTCCTGTTTTGATTGCTTTCCAATCAGCCTTAGTATCTGGTTTGTTCAGGTATGCGATAGTTTGATTAAACACATATCGAGCCGTTCCCATCCATTTCTTCAGAGTCACCGTTTGTTGTTGGTTTGGGAATATCCTTATCTTCTTTGATTTCACGTTGGTACTTTCTGAGTCCATGCATTCTGCATGAGAAAACATGGATGATCGAAAGCAAATCCCTTGTAAGTTCTTCTGTGGGTGAAAGTTTATTCTCGTCGAGAACCACGATTTCACAGGAGAATTTTTTACCAAACCATTCGATAAGGTCAAACCCAAATCTAACGAGTCTATCTCGATGTGCGACAACAATTTCACAGACAGTTCTTTCGCTAACCCAGTCCAATATGGATATAAGACCTTTTCTTTTAAAGTTGAGTCCTGACCCGATGTCTGTGATAATTTCGTGATTTGGGTAGCGTCGGCGCATGAACTCAACTTGTCGCTCAAGGTCATCTCGTTGCTTGTGACTGGAGACTCGACAGTAGCAGATTTTCCGCCGTTTTTCCCCCTCTTTTTCCTTGAGGTAGGAGTCAATATCGAACAATCGTTGATTCCCTTGTGTTCGGATACTTGGCAATTGTCCACTATCTGCCCACCTCCTTATCGTGTTTGCATGAACCCCTAGTCTGTCACAAGCAACACGTAAAGGCACGTACTTAGACATCACTAAACTTTACTGTTGCTCACTGAAATTAGTCTAGCAAGCTTTGGTAAGCTTTTGTGAGTAATAGTTATATTTTACTTAACTGTTGAAAAACCTCCTGATCAGAATTGGCGATAGTCCTTCATAATACTTGTGGGGTGGGCTGTCCAGCCATTGGTGTCAACTTAAGCTATGGAAGCTCAGCATTACAGCATTTTATTGTTAAAATGTCGCCGCTACATTTTTCCGAGACTTAACCGGACAACCTTGGCAAAAAAGGCGGGGTTTTTTGTCAACAAGTACGAATAATTGAGAATCACCGCCTATGCATGCCCCCACCACAGATATCTGTGGGACCTTAAGGAGTACTCGTGGGGGATGTTGTCCTGTTTTGTCATGGTTTCACCCAACCCCCAATTTTGCACAGAACCCCACCCCGGTTTTGTCTTGCGCCAAAACCTCCCCTCCCCGCTTGCGGGGAGGGGATTAAGGGGTGGGGTGAAATCAACGTGGAATTAAGGGTTGATCGTGATTGTTGACACGTATGGCATCTTACCCGCCCTTACCTATTTTTATCTATAAGCTCGCACATTTACTATAAGTTGCCAGTTTATTAGAAGCAAGACGGAAACTATCCACAGCATACTTAGGGCACACTGTTTCTTGCGTAGCATTGCAAGAAGCCCGAAGTTTTACACTTTGAGTTTCATCTTTGACCAGCTTCGCTTGATAACAGTATAGACCATCTGGTTTTTCAACATTTAATTCAGCAAGAATCACATTTTTGTCTAAGTTTTGCTGAATGATTTCGCCGGCTACTTTGTAGTTAAACCAATCCCATCCGTGGCGAAGGATAAGTTCTCTTTCTAAAACTTGAATTGGGTTTGGCAAAATTCCCCAACCTCTATAAACTTTCTTCAATAATGTAATGTCACCAGTACGAGTCAATATCGAGTGAAATGATTCTTGATCCAAAGCTCCATAGTATCTTCCCTCTGGGAAATCTATAGCTGTTGGTGCAAACCGATGTCCACCAAAATGGCTAGATTTCCAAATACGAACATTGTCTAATTCCAAACTAGAAACGATAGATGTAGCGTTAAAGTAAAACGGATTGCCATACCGAGCACAGCACCTATCATGGCTACCATGAGTACATATGAGAATATCTCTCGTTACACTTGTTTGTGCATCATAATCAGAAAATCCGCCCCGTAACCATTTTCTGACAACGGGTGCTACTAGCTCAATATTTGCCAACTGGAATTCTTGCTTACGATACCCATTGCTCAAACCCTCTTTTCTTTGATAAATCAACAGGGTTGTGCTATCTACTTTATGCGATAAATTGTTGGCGATCAACAGAAACTTGATAGGTAACTTATTTCGTTTCGCCTCCTTGATCAAAATCTGCAAATTTTCCGGAACCCACCTAGAGTTAAAAGCTTCCGATGTCCAAGGTGGAGGACATTCCACTAATATATAAGTTTGCTCATTAGTGGCACTACCAATAATATTTTCTCCTGCTTGTCGCGAATAGTCGGAACAAAAGAAAGTATTCATCTAACTGTACTGTACTTAATTAATGTGTTTTACGAACAAAGGATATTACAAACAGAGATGGTGTTATTAGCTACCAAATTCCCGAATAACACCTTGGGCTGTCAAGCATAACAACAGAAGATATTTATCTTCCAGTCAAAACACGGTAGCTCATTGCTTACAAGGCTTTTCGTAGAAACTTTTACGTTCAAAAAGCTGACAAGTCTTTTAATGTGTACTTTCTTGTCTGCGATGATAATTTGAGATATCCAGCAATAGAGTCTCTTTATACTCCTCTTTTTCTGGGCTTTCCACTGCTGGAAGAACTTAGTGTTTGTGCTTTTATTTAGTAATTTTTCATTGAAAGTAAAGCACATGTTCAAATACTTGAGTTGATGGAAGTTCAAAATAGATGAAATATCTTTCCCAGAAAAAGAGCTAGCAATTTTATTTTGCCCTTCAGTAAATAGAAAAACTGCTTCTTGTGTACAATTTTTTTTAAAAAGCTCTTTCAATCTAAATAAGTTTCCCAAATTTATTCGCTGTTTCATATTGATAAACTTTCTCAATTGTTATTTAAAAAAAGAAAAGGCAAACTAACTATTACAAATTATTAGCATCAAGACACAGTACAAAATTTCATATCTTGCACCCTTTTTTGTATGCTTAATACTAAATATTAGCAACTATTGATTCCTAATGTCAGTTTTTTTCAGGATTAACATTTAACTTATAAGAGGTACTTTTACTTAGTGGTGACAGGGCAATTTCCTCCATAGTAATGTGAATATGACTGGTACGGTACTGCTTTCCGGCAGATTTTGCTCATTCTTATGATATATTTTGACTCAGACTATCTTAAGCATTTTTTCACCTTCTTTAACAGAGTGAAAATTGTATCAGGGCTGAAGTAGGGCGTCTGCTATGACTCTAACTGAAGTCAATAACAAAAGCAAGTATTTGCTAATTTTTCTAATCATCACTAGCGCTCTAAACTGGGAGATACGAGTGAATGCAGGATTTCCTAGCATCCAATAGCTGACAATAGTTACTGGAAGAAGGTTCTACCTTCCGGATAGGATACACAATTATTCTTGTTTCGTAGAAAAATATTGCAAATACTTTAAGGAAGTCACCTTCTCTCATCCTTGGAGAAGATTTCAGAATTTTTCAGCTAGAACTTAGAATGATTCTCAGGATAAATTTGGGTAATTCACAAAGAAAAAACTTGTTGTCTTTATGAAGAAATTCTAGGGTTGCAGCTTAGTTCCATCTAGCCTTGCAGCATTTTCAAGCTTAATGATGACTCCTAGGTTCTTTGTTGATGATAACTTTTATCTTCGTGGAACCAAGTTAGTATAGTGAATAATAGAAATTTTACACTTGGTTGTTATGGCTTCTGCTTGTTTCCGCTTTTATGCAGAGTTGAACGATTTCTTACCATTGCATAAAAAGCAGATGAAAATAGATCATAATTTTCCTGAAAGAGCCTCAATTAAGGACATGATTGAATCTTTTGGTGTCCCTCATCCAGAAGTTTATTGTATTGAAGTTAACGGAAGATTTGTAGATTTTTCTTACATTGTCCAAGATGGGGATACTATCGATGTCTATCCAATTTCTGCTACAAATATAGTTACATCCACCATCTCTATTAGACTTGAACCCCTAAGTATCATCCGCTTCGTTTTAGATATTCACTTGGGCAAGCTAGCAACATCTTTACGGCTGTTAGGGTTTGATACGTTATACCGCAATGACTATGAAGATGAAGAATTAGCTCACATCTCCAGTACCCAAAACCGAATTCTGTTAACTCGCGATCGCGCTTTATTAATGCGAAGTATTGTGACCTATGGCTACTATGTAAGAAATACTGACCCACAGAAACAAATTGTTGAAGTCATGCAACGCTTCGACTTGTATAAATTAGTGTCACCCTTTCAACGGTGTTTACGCTGCAATGGATTATTAGAACCTGTAGCAAAAGAATCAATTGTTGACGAAATACCAGAAAGTGTCAAATTGTACACGAATGAATTTCATCGCTGTCAAAACTGTAACCAAATTTACTGGAAAGGGTCGCATTATGAAAGATTGCAACAGTTTATCGACTTGGTAGTGGGTAATAAGTGATGGGTATTGCGTAGTGGGAAAACAACTAACCACTATGGTGCAGGATGTGAGGGAGGTTTTGAGAAACGAACCGCCAAGACGAGCCAGCGCTGCAGGAGGGTTTCCCTCCGCAGGCGACTGGCGTCGCCAAGGACGCCAAGCAGGAGACATTCTCAGAGAGTTGGTGGGAGATAATTTGGAGTTGGTGACCGTTTTTTGAATTCGCTCATTCGCGATATTCTTAGTTCAAAATTTAAGAAAAAATTTTGAATTGACAGTTGGGATACAAGACAGGAGGATGCGCGACATGGAAAACAAAAAAAAGCGCAGCATCCTTGCTTCAAGCCCCTGGATGCGCGCCATGGGGTATTATTTTTGAATTTTGAATTTTGAATTGTTTTGACGGGGAAGGTGGTGAGTGAAGCTGCGGCGGCTGGTGATGATTTGGCTCAGGAAATTTTGTACACGGCTGGTTGGGCGCTGGGTGTGGGTATTGGTAATCTGGCGAATTTAATCAACCCGCAGCGGTTTGTGTTGGGTGGTGGTGTGACGAAGGCGGGTGAGAATTTCTGGGATGTGTTGCGGAAGTTGGCGCGGGAGACGGCGTTACCTGAGGTGAATTTTGAGATTGTTGCAGCAGCACTGGGGGATGATTACATTAACATCTAACTAAGAGTAAGAATTAATGAAAAAGTGGCATTCTACAGGGGGAGGTATAATGTTGACAGGACCAGAATTCTTAGTTCTCTGGGGAGTGCAGAATACTGTAGGGTTCCTATTTAAAGAGGTATTTGTCAAACTAGCCCAGGATGCTATACAGGATGGTTTGAAAGATTACCTTAAAGATTTTTTTCAAGGCATTTTTAAAGATGGACTAGATTTAGCTAAACTAAGAGCTCTCATAGTGGCTTACGGGAAAGCTAATAAATTATTTGTAGAATTATGGCAAGCTGAGCTTGAAGAAACAGGAATTAGTGAATCGGAAATTCAGCATTATAGCGATGCAATAGATAAATTCATTCGCGCTCAACCAGTGAGAGCAGCCCTTGGTAAACCCTTACAAAAAGCACTAGGCATAACATTATTAGATGATACTCCGGCTCTTGATGCTGAATTAAACGAAAATTGGAATAAACTCAATTTAGACGGTTTACCTGCAGAATTTAAATGGCAGAATGTAGCCAAGAAGTATACTAGAAGAGTCAAAGCTCTTGCGGCGGATTCAGATGAATTACGTCCATTATTCAATTCGGAGACTCAAGAAGAGATTAAGGAGATAATTCAGCAAAATGCTCCTATCGCACCTGATTTTAATTTTAGTCGTTATCAACAGGGTTTAATAGACGCTTTTAGTAACCTCAAACTGGACTACTTGGATACTAGTGGTTATAAGTACACTTTGCAATTATGGAATATATTTGTACCAACAAATGTGCAGGAACAGAATGTTTCACAACCAACTGTCTGCTCAATTTTAGATATATTTCATGATTGGCAACTTTACAAACCTACATACAAACATACAGTCATCTTAGGTAATCCAGGTTCTGGTAAGTCTACTTTAGTACAGTATAAAGCTTTGCAATGGGCAAGAACGCGAGGAAAGAATCTGTCAACACAAGAATTGCCGTTATTAATTGAACTACGGAATTACGTTGAGAATCGAGAAAAGAATGTTTGTAAAAATTTTTTGGATTATTTCCATGACGCAACTGGGGTAGTTGGTGGAAATCTTAATCAACAAGAACTGGATAAATGGCTGAGGAATAATCAAACCATTGTGATGTTTGATGGTTTAGATGAGGTGCTGGATACCAGGGAACGAGAAAATGTCATAATTGATGTTATTAACTTTACTAAAAGATATCCCGGAGCGCGAGTTATAGTCACCTCTCGCGTCATTGGTTATCAACCGCAGGGTTCTGAGTTCCGCCGTGCTCATTTTCGCGAGTTCATGCTGCAAGATTTCGATGAAGAGCAAATTCGCGCATTTGTCAACCAATGGCATGAATTAGCTTTTGAAGATGAAAATGAAAGAAAGAAAAAATGTCAGCGCCTACAAAACTCGCTTAGCTCCCCCGCTTTTCAAGAACTGGCTGGAAATCCCTTGCTACTCACGATGATGGCAATTCTGAATCGACATGAAGAATTACCAAGGGATAGATCCACTCTGTATGAACACGCCTCAGAAGTGCTATTGCACCGTTGGGACTATGAAAGGAATTTACGAGCATATAGCGAATTAGATTCTGAAGTAAATAAGTATATTGATTATCAAGATAAACGAGAAATGTTGCGTCTGGTAGCTCACCGGATGCAAGCATCTACCAACACTCTGGCTAATAATATCAGTAAGCAAGATTTGGAAGATACTCTGGCTCACTATCTGCAAGATAAATTCCCTCACAAAGCTAAAATTGCAGCCAGAGGTTTGCGGGAAATTCTCACAACTCGCAGCTTTATTTTATGCTTTTTTGGAGGCAATTCTTATGGGTTCGTGCATCGGACTTTTCTAGAATATTTTTGTGCTGTGTATTTTGTTGAACAATATAAGAAAGAACGAACTATAGATTTGGACTTTCTGAAGCAAGAAATTTTTCGCAAGCGATGCTATGATGCATCTTGGCATGAAGTTCTTACCCTGATTGTTGCTCAACTTTATGTTAAGTTTGCTGGAGAGATTATTGATTATCTAATAGAGCTTGATGAGGATGCAAAGCATTTTAAAAATCTCTTTTTAGCACACCAATGTCTTTTAAATGTAAGAGATTACCACCAGTTGCAATCAAGCGCTCATAAACTCTCTGAAAAATTAAAACAGCTAGCAGAAACTCAGAATGGAGTTACAGATGACATTCGCCAACAGGCTGAAGAAGCAATAAAATCACTGACAGCTTTAGCGTAAATTATATTACTTGAACCCTTACTTGAACGATATTACAACTGGAGTTATACCATTTCTCTAAAATCCTGACTTTTCACGCCATGTAGAAAAACCAACGTGAAACCTAACCCCCTAGCCCCCTTCCCTACAAGCGAAGGGGGAAAAATCAAGGTTCTTCTCTCCTACAAGCGAAGGGGGAAAAATCAAGGTTCTTCTCTCTTACAAGCGAAGGGGGAAAAATCAAGGTTCCTCTCTCCTTGTAGGAGAGAGGAATGGAAGCGAGGTTTTCCAGATACCGTGAAAAGTCAGCACAACTATAGGACTCCTCCGCAGATTTTTGAACGACACGTAAGGTGGGCAGTGCGAACGCAAAACCCGGATGTAGTGGGCAAAATACGGTAAGCACTGCCCACCCTACAATACTTAAGATTTTTCAGAAATCCTGCGCGGATTGCTATAACAAAGTGTAGCTTTAATTTAGAGAACTGGTATTAGGAACAAGAAAAGAATAGAGTTAAAAAAAAGGAGTAAAGTAACAACCATGAACCGCGTAGTTGCTTGGGGAATAAGCAGTACAATTGGGTTTGTTTTTAAGACTGTCCTAGAAGAACTTGCGCGGGAAGAGTTACAAGAATATACTAAAACCTTTTTCCAAAAGACTTTTCCAACTTTGCAAGAACTTCAGGTACAGGATAAGTTAGAACTTGCTTTCGGACAAGCTTTGAAGGAATTATTACAGCTAGTACAGGATGAGTTAGAAAATGCAGATTGCTCTGACGCAGAAATAAAGCAGTACATTTATCCTTTAAAAAAATTTATCCGCCATAGAATTGTATTGGTGGAACTAGGAAAACCATTTGGCGCTGGTATTTGTCATGCTGACTCTTTTGCAAAAACTTGGTGCGAGTTGAATTTAAAACCATTACCAGATGAATTTGCTTGGGAAGAAATTATTAAGCGGTATATCAAACAGGTAAATGCTATCCGCAAAGAATCGCATGATTTGCATACTCTCTTCAACTTGCCAAATAAAGCAATCGAGCAAAACAGAAAAGAAAATGCTGCATCTGTACCGAATTTTGGCTTATTTGACTTAGAGGATTACCGCAAGACAATTGAAAAAACTTATGGTTATCTTAAACTTGATAGCTTTGCTACTGATGGCTATAGTTATAAGTTAAAGCTAGAGAAAATGTTTGTTCCTCAAAATGTGCGTGAAGTACAAGAAGCATTTCCACAAGTTTATGAGCGACCTAAAGAACATTTAGAACGGCTAGAACGGCTGAAAAAAAACAATCAACTCGAAGAATATGAAGAATATGCAGAATATGTAGATATTTCGCCAGAAGTCTTAGAGCGTTATAAACAAGCTTATCGTGAACAAACAACCCGTTCTGTTGAAGAAATGATTGAGGATGAAAGAAATTATCAGTATACCGTCATTTTGGGAGATCCTGGTTCTGGGAAGTCGAGTTTATTGCAGTATTTAGCACTTAAATGGGCGGAAGCACCCATTGAAAAAGTCTCTGCAATGCCAATTCCCTTACTTGTTGAATTACGCACTTATGTGCAGAATCGAGATAACCAAAAATCTCAAAATTCTTTAGATTTTTTCCAGCAATATAAGGGCTTCATCTATTCCATAAACCTGCAACAATTAAGTCATTTTCTCCAAACTGGCAAGGGTTTTGTCATGTTTGATGGATTGGACGAAATCTTTGACCCAAATCAACGCGAAGAGGTCATTATAGATATTATTAATTTTACCAAAACTTATCCTGGCGTGCGGGTTATAGTCACATCTCGTGTCATTGGCTATAAACCACAACTCTTGGGTAATGCTAAATTTCGTCATTTCATGCTACAAGATTTGGAGTTAGAACAAATTGAGCATTTTCTTGAAACATGGCATGATTTAGCTTTTGGTAATAGCTATGAAAAAGAACGAAAAAGAGAGCGCTTGCGTGCAGCAATTCACGCATATGCTCCTATTAGGGAGCTAGCTGGTAATCCCTTGCTTCTAACAATGATGGCAATTCTTAATCGCAATCAAGAATTGCCAAGATTCCGTGCTGAGCTTTACAACAAAGCTTCACGAGTTCTTCTACAACAATGGGATGTCGAAAGAGCATTAGTAGATAAGACTATATCCGTTGATTATAAAGATAAACAAGCGATATTGCGTCAGGTTGCTTATCATATGCAAACCAATAAAAAAGGGGGGGCAGGTAACCTGATTAACTCGGAAAAGTTAGAAAGAATTCTCAATAGTTATTTGCAAAAGATAAAAGTAAATAATTCTACTAATGTTGCAAAATTAATTATTCAGCAACTTCGAGAACGTAACTTTATTTTATGCTTTATGGGTGCAGATTACTATGCTTTTGTGCATAGAACTTTTTTAGAATATTTCTGTGCGACGGAGTATGTTTGGCAATTTGAGGAAGAACGAAGTATTACACTAAATGAACTCAAGACAGACATTTTTGGCAAATACTGGCAAGATGAATCTTGGCATGAAGTTCTACGCCTCATTGCTGGAATGCTGAATGCCAGATTTATAGGTGAGATTATTGACGAACTGATGGAAAAAAATGGTGAAGCCCAGAAGTTCAGTAACCTATTTTTAGCTGCTCAGTGTTTTTCAGAAGTTAAAGATAGCGAAAGCATCTCGCCAACTGCTACTCGATTACTTGAGCAGCTCAAAAAATTAACTAACTACGATCTCCATTACTATTACGATCCATATGCTCTAGAAGAGACAAGCCTAGTCTTTAAAATTCGCACCCAAGCAGTTGCAGCAGTTGCAACAACTTGGAAAGATGACCCTGAGACATTATCCTGGCTCAAAACTCGCGCCACAAGTGATGAAGATTATGATGTGCGAAGAGCAGCAGTCGAAGAGTTAGCAAAAGCATTCAAAGATGACCCAGAGACATTAACCATTCTCAA
>NZ_CAWUDP010000022.1:0-123442 GCF_963920835.1 Scytonema sp. PCC 10023 | reverse complement strand
ATCGCAATTTCTAAATTCTCTGCCCGCTCCCCCCGGATGCGATAAAGGTAAGCTAAGCCCAGGTTGTTTTGCGTCGTTGCCCATTGGATGGGAAAGCCAGCGCGCGTGCGTTCTTGCAAGGCGTTTGTGTAGCATTGAATCGCAATTTCTAAATTCTCTGCCCGCTCCCCCCGGATGCGATAAAGGTAAGCTATGCCCAGGTTGTTTTGCGTCCTTGCCCAGTCGATGGGAAAGCTTTCTCTGGTAAAAACCGTTAATGCTATCTCGTAACCTCTGATGGCAATTTCTAAATTATCCGCCCGGTTGCTTAAGGGGAAGTCCTGCATCCGGTTACTAAAAGTAAAGAAATCGGTTGCGATGCTTTGTGCTGTAGGTTTGAGTACCTGTGATAAAAAGTCGATTTGAGTGTCGGGCGTGGGGTCAATCTCTGCGTCGTTCTCCTGGGCGGAGGTGAATCCTAGCGTACTCGTGATTTTTTGGATAATGTTTTGTAAAAAAGTACGCAGCATTGCTCTTTCCCAGATTTTGATAGCTTCGTAGTAGGGCTTTAGCGCTAAAGCGCTGACTACAAATTAGGCTTACCTCTCAATTATTTTGTAACAAACCACAAGGAGAAATGTGTCAGAAATCTTGTGGACGAGTCTCAAAGACTCGTGTGCGAGTATTGTAACCTCGTCAACGAGTATTAAAGACTCATCAGCGAATATCAAACACTCATCAGCGAGTATTAGAACCTCGTGCGCGAGTATCAAACACTCATCAGCGAGTATCAAACACTCACCAGCGAGTATTAGAACCTCGTGCGCGAGTATCAAACACTCACCAGCGAGTGTCATAACCTCATCAGCCAGTATTAGAACCTCATGAACGAGTATCAGAAACTTGTGAACGAGTATTAAGGGATTTCCAACAAATAAATTATCCCCTAACAGTGGGGTGGGCATCCCGGCATTGGTGCCAGCTTAAGCCACAACCCTTTGACAATCTCGTTTCCAGGTTCTACCTGGAAACGCACTTTCATTGCGGCTCTGCCGCTTTGTAAGGGAGGCTCCGCCTCTTGGGAGGCATTCCCAGCCTGAGGCTGGGAACGAGGCATTAGGGGATTTCCAAGAAATAAATTATCTGTCTTGTGGGGTGAGCATCTTGCCCGCCCTAAGTATGGACGAGTATTAAGGGATTTCCAACAAATAAATTATCCCCTAACAGTGGGGTGGGCATCCCGGCATTGGTGCCAGCTTAAGCCACAACCCTTTGACAATCTCGTTTCCAGGTTCTACCTGGAAACGCACTTTCATTGCGGCTCTGCCGCTTTGTAAGGGAGGCTCCGCCTCTTGGGAGGCATTCCCAGCCTGAGGCTGGGAACGAGGCATTAGGGGATTTCCAAGAAATAAATTATCTGTCTTGTGGGGTGAGCATCTTGCCCGCCCTAAGTATGGGACGGGTGGGGACACCCATCCCACAAGAAAATTTAGGATGTTTTTTCATTGCGGCTCTGCCGCTTTGTAAGGGAGGCTCCGCCTCTTGGGAGGCATTCCCAGCCTGAGGCTGGGAACGAGGCATTAGGGGATTTCCAAGAAATAAATTATCTGTCTTGTGGGGTGAGCATCTTGCCCGCCCTAAGTATGGGACGGGTGGGGACACCCATCCCACAAGAAAATTTAGGATGTTTTTTAATTCGGAAGTCCCTAACCTGGTGATAAAACATAGCCTCAACGCTAACGCCGCTTAATAAACGTAGTAAAAGCCACTCCTAGCATAATTAAAGCCATTGCACAGACTCCATGCCACTGCCAGCGACTCCAGCCATAAGCACCAAGGAACGAACCCAACGCTCCACCAATAAAGTAAAAGGTAATATAAAGTGCATTCAAACGGCTGTGAAACTCTGAAGGTAAACTGTAAATTCTTGCTTGGTTAGAAACCATTGTGGTTTGCACACCCAAATCCAAAAGGATAACCCCAGCAATCAACCCCAGAACGTGATAACCAAACACCCAGAAAATCAGAAACGATAAGCTTGTAATCACAAGACCTAACCCTACAGTCAGCTTGGGATTTCTCTTATCTGCTATCTTACCCACAACAGGAGCCGCCGCCGCTCCCACCACACCCACCAGCCCAAACAATCCCGTCACTTCACTGCCGTAATGATAGGGTGGCTGTGCCAAAAAGAATACCAAAGTACTCCAAAAAGCGCTAAAGGCACCAAAAGACATTGCCCCTGCAAGGGAAGCTTCACGCAAGATAGGCTGCTGTCTTATCAACTTGAACAAAGATCCAATTAATTCAGCGTAGGAAACACGCAACGATGGTTGGCTTTTTGGGAGCATCCGCGACAAAACAACAGCCAGAACAATCATCAACCCACTCGCAAGCCAATACATCTCCCGCCAGCCGAAACTAGCTCCCACAAAGCCGCTGACTGTCCTAGCTAAAAGAATTCCGATCAACAGCCCACTCATCACCGTGCCAACAACTCTTCCTCGCTGCTGCGGTTTTGCCAGTTGTGCTGCAAAAGGAACGATCAGCTGTGGGGTAATAGTCGTGATGCCGATCGCCAAACTTGCAACCAACAACCAAACAAGGTTGAGTGACACCGCCGCCGCCGCCAACGCCACAGATGTTAACACCAGCATCGTCAGAATCAATCTCCGCTTTTCCATCAAATCGCCCAGTGGAACGAGGAGAAAAATTCCCAAGGCGTAACCAATTTGGCTCACTATAGGAATCCACCCAGTGGCATGACTAGGAGCCTGTAAGCTTTGGGCAATCACCGCCAGTAGCGGTTGGTTGTAGTATAGATTAGCAGCCGCCGCCCCACTTGTGATCGCCATGATCCAGACGAGTTTGCGCCCTAATGGGTCTTGGTTCAGCCTTTCGGTAGATGCATTATTGTTAACAATTCTCACAGGATAAGACTCCAGTTGCTTATTTAGCATTCACTTGGGTGAAAACCAGGTTTTTTGTAGAGGCACGGCAGTGCTCATGCGTGTCAACTTAAGCCAAAACCCTTCTAAAATCTCGTTAAATCTCGTTTCCAGGTAGAACCTGGAAATGCCCTTGAAGCGGCTAGTAACGCTCAATTGGCAGGCAGAGCCTCCCAGTAGGCATTCCCAGCCTGAGGCTGGGAACGAGGCAATCTTTAAAAGCCTGTTCTATACGGGTTTTCACCTTAAGTTGACACCAATGCCTCGTTTATCTGCGGTTCCAACAAAAAAGTTATCGCCTGTCTACTTAAAAATCAAATCTAAGCGCTGCTGAGATTCTTTGAGTGCTTCTTCAGGCTTACTTTTCCCCAATATCACAGATTCCAACGCTCGCCCGATATTTTCTGAAACCCGATTATAACCCGGAAAAATAGGACGACTGCGCCCATATTTTGCCTGATCCAAAAACACTTTCACTGCTGGTTGTTTCTCAAGATATGCTATATATTTCGGATTTTGACGCGACTTAATATTGGCAGGTAAATATCCAGTCCCCAACGCCCATTCTGTTTGAAATTCTTCACTTAAAACATATTCAACAAAAGTAAATGCTGCTTTTTGCCGTTTTGGTATCGTTTTGAATAGGAAAAGATTTTCGCCGCCAATGCTAGTAGCAGGACGTTCACCAACAGGAATTGGAAAAACAGCAAAATCTCCGTTGGGAATATCTTGTTGCAAATATCCTAGAGTCCAAGGACCTGTTATTTGCATTGCTACCTTACCAGCAATGAAATTATCTGTTTCATAACCTCGTTCTGGTCCAGATAATATTGCTGAACCATCAGTAATTAAATCGCGCCACAGTTGCAAAGCAGCGATCGCACCTTTATTATCTTTTAGTTGCACTGCTGCAGCTTGTTGCGTGTCACCACTCATCAACTCACCGCCGCCACTCCACATAAACGGTAACCAGATAAACACCGAGAATTCTCCCTTCCCTAAAGGTAGAAAGATGCCGTGTTGGTCTATACTTCCGTCACCATTCGTATCACGAGTCAATTTTTTAGCAACTTGGCGCAACTCTTCCCAAGTGCGGGGTAATTCAGTAATTCCTGCTGCTTGAAACAAACTCGGTCGGTAGTAAATACCAACATTATTTGTCGCAAACGGCACCGACCAAATTTTTCCCTTGTATTCCATCGACTGAAACAAAGCAGGGTCAATCTCTTCTTTGACTGGTGATGCTAACATTTCATCTAAAGGTATCAAGGCATTCAATTCCACGAGTTGACCGCCAATTGCTGGGTTATACCACAACAAATCGGGAGGTGCATTTCCTACCACCGCGGCTAAAATCTTTGGCATTTGCTGATCTGGTTGTCCCACATAAAGCGATTCCACTTGGATATTTGGGTGGGTTTCATTAAATCGGTCTACCAGCTTTTGCAAAACATCCCGATTTGGCGGCGGATTTACCCCCTGCCATAAGGTCAAATGAATCACTTGATCTGTGTTCTCACCTTTTGGTAAAGCTTGACATCCAGTCAAAATCAAGATGCCCACTATGAGTAAAATCAATAACCTTGCTCTCAGGAAAGAGTAAGTGGGAAGTTTAATGAATTTCATTTGGGTGCTATAAAGTACAATATTATTTTTGAATTTCGCGCTCTACGCTCAAGACGCAAAGGAAAGACGCAAAATAATTATCTTGTATATTATTCTTAATCACTGATGATTCCATCTGTGTGCATCTGTGGTTCAACATTAAGTTCCCATTTTTTGGGAAACTTAAGGATGAGTATGCAAAAGCTAGAATCTAGCTATATCGTATCTGGTAAATAGATAGCATTATTAATTTCCGAATATGGCAGGACACAGTAAATGGGCAAATATTAAGCGCCAAAAAGCGGTAGTGGATGCAAAAAAGGGTAAGACTTTCACCCAGTGGTCCCGTGCGATTATTGTGGCGGCGAGAAGTGGCGTTCCAGATCCAACAGGAAATTTTCAACTTCGCACGGCAATTGAAAAAGCTAAGGCGGCTGGTCTTCCTAATGAGAATATAGAAAGAGCGATCGCCAAAGGTGCAGGTACACTCTCAGGCGGTGCGTCTAGTTTAGAAGCTATTCGTTACGAAGGTTACGGTCCTGGAGGAGTTGCTATCCTTGTTGAAGCCCTAACAGATAATCGCAATCGTACTGCTGCTGACTTACGTGTTGCCTTCAGTAAAAACGGTGGTAATCTCGGTGAAACAGGTTGTGTCGGCTGGATGTTTTCCCAGAAAGGCGTTTGTACTGTTGAGGGAGTTGATGATGAAGAACAGCTTTTAGAAGCATCTCTCGAAGGTGGTGCCGAGTCTTATGAGATGACTGAAGATCAGACTGCTGAGGTGTTTACCGAAGTCTTTGATTTAGAGAACCTCAGCCAAACCCTGAAAGAAAAGGGCTTTAAGGTAACTGATGCCGAATTGCGCTGGATTCCTAGCAATAGTGTAGAAGTGAGTGATCCAGATCAGGCGCGATCGCTTTTCAAGTTAATAGACACTCTAGAAGGTCTAGATGATGTACAAAATGTCACGGCAAATTTTGATATGTCAGAACAACTGATGGCTGTGATGGCTTGAGCAATGTTACAGCAAATTTTGATATAGCGGTTTTCATTTGGATGCAACACGCTTGAAACTTGCTCTCCCATGGCTGCTTGCGTCAAAATAAGAATGAAAACGCTGTAATTTATCTTAACAATGGCGCAAGCGCAGCTTACTCAAACCTTTAACGCTCCCCAAACATCAACACATCAGCGGGGATACGATTATGATTTGGTTATCGTCGGCGGCGGGATAGTTGGCTTAACTCTAGCCTCTGCATTGAAAGATTCCGGCTTAAGTGTGCTGCTGGTGGAGGCAAAAGTAGAATCAGCAGCAGTCGCCAAAGGGCAGGCTTACGCAGTGCATATGCTTTCGGCGCTGATTTACCAAGGAATTGGAATTTGGGACAAAATATTGCCCAACATTGAGACTTATCGCCGTGTGCGTCTTTCAGATGGTGATTATCCCGGTGTGGTGGAATGGGAAACCGGAGATATAAACGCACAAGATTTAGGTTACGTGGCGGAACACCAAGCACTGTTGCATCCCTTGCAAAAGTTTGTCAAAGATTGTTCTCATGTCACATATTTATGTCCTGCAGAAGTGGTGAATATCCAGTATCAGCAGGATGTGGTGACGATAGATATCAAATTTGCAGACCAGATGCAGACGGTTCGCACTAAATTAGTAGTAGCCGCAGATGGTTCACGTTCCCGTATTCGTCAAGCTGCTGGAATTAAAACCCACGGCTGGAAATATTGGCAATCTTGTATTGTTGCCTTTGTCAAACCAGAAAAATCTCACAACAACACAGCATACGAAAAATTCCAGTCAAGTGGTCCGTTTGCCATTTTGCCTTTGCCAGGAAACCGTTGCCGGATTGTCTGGACTGCCCCTCATGAAGAAGCAAAAGCTTTGTGCGCCTTGGATGATCAGCAATTTTTAGCAGAATTACAAGCGCGTTATGGCAACCAGATGGGCAAGTTAGAATTATTGGGCGATCGCTTTATTTTTCAAGTCCAACTCATGCAAAGCGATCGCTATGTTCTCCACCGACTCGCTTTAGTTGGTGATGCAGCACACAATTGCCATCCTGTCGGCGGACAAGGTTTAAATTTGGGCATTCGCGATGTTGCTGCTTTGGCGCAAGTGTTGCAAGAAGCCTACGCTAAAGGTGAAGATATCGGTAACATTCAAATCCTCAAACGTTACGAACGCTGGCGTCAGCGGGAGAACTTGACAATTTTAGGTTTCACTGATTTGTTAGACCGAATGTTTTCTAATAACATCTTGCCAGTTGTGCTAGTTCGCCGCCTCGGGTTATGGATCATGCGTCGAGTACCTGTGGTAAAAATATTTTCTCTGAAGCTGATGATCGGTTTGAAGGGGCGGGTTCCGAAATTAGCACAGCAGTAAATTGCAAGCAAAACCCATTCAGTGCTAAGTCCTAAGCGATGAGTTCAAATTAACTTTCTCCAAGTTTCCTTTATTCTACTACGAACTCAATACTCGGTACTTAGGACTGTTGTAGTCGTGTGTATTTAGACGAAACAAGCACAATTGTAAAGAAAATATAGCGCTTCTCGTTTGGATGAAGTAATAATTCATCTGTGTCCATCTGTGTCCATCTGTGGTTCTTATTTCTTATGTATTGCACTCAACACCAGAACAGCTATAATTCCAAAAATTATATGGCTTAGCGATCGCTCACCAAAGTTTCTAAAATACTATGGTGAAAGAATATATTGTTATTGATACTTATATCTTGCTAGCATCCTCCATTAGGGGGATAAAGATGCAAATCAAGGTTCATCCAAAGACTTAACTATTAACAGCATTGTTGAAAAAATAATTGTATGTTTTTGTACTAGTATTTCTATAAAAAGTGTTTAATTCCTAAAATTATCCTCTATTTTTTAGATTATATATTTGTTATATAAAATACAGCAATACGATTTAATTCAGTGTTTATGTTGATAAACATGGATTTAATAGTTGGAGTAATATGTCTTTGTTTTATGAGATATGACAAAGATTATCTAACTTAACAAAGTGCCAATGATAAGTTCGGATTTGTGATTGACATCTCATCGATCCCCAACATTAAAAATACAAAAGTTAAAAGTGACGACGTTGACCACTAGTAATGCTAAAGTGGCAAGAAATTCATGTGAAATTTGCAGCGGGAATCGATGCTGAAGAAGCTACAGACAAAGCATATTTCTCTAATTGCGGGTGCAGGGCTGTGTGCCTTTTTAGCTGGGGCAATCGTGTCAGCTCCCGAAATAGGAAAATCCGTAGGACAATGGCTTAAACCACGGAAGATTCAGCCTGAACAGCTTTCGGAAGAAAGCAAAGCTAAATCACCGGTTTTTGCCTTGGTGTCACAATCTCCACAAGAACGTGCTGCAAAATTAGAAGCACTCAAGGAGGGGGCAAAATCAGCAGATCGAAATCGCGCTCGTTATCTTTTAGCAAGTGACTTAATTGAAAGGAAGCAAGCTAAACCTGCACTTGAGTTACTAAAAGGACTAGAGAAAGATTACCCACTCCTTGCGCCTTATGTGTTGCTTAGGCAAGCGCAAGCAGAAGAACTCCTAGGAGAAGAAGGCAAAGCCTCGGATCTTAGGCAGAAAGTGGTGAAAGAGTACCCCAAACAAGCAGCAGCAGCGAAAGCTTTGTATCTGATTGCCCTACCAGAGTATCAGGACAAAGCGATCGCGGAATTTCCTTCGCATCCCCTAACTTGGGAAATTGTCCGTAAGCGATTGCAGGAAAATCCCAATCAGCCGCAATTACAGTTAGTGTTGGCTAAATACGCTTATGACCAACTAGGAATTGTTCCTGTATTAGATCAGCTGGCGAACAACTCTACCCTAAAACCTGAAGAATGGGAAATCATTGGTACGGCTTACTGGGAAAACAGTGAATTTGGTAAAGCGGCGACAGCATATGGCAAAGCGACGCGCACACCCCAAAACTATTACCGCGTTGCACGGGGATTGCAGGTAGGCGGACAACGAGCAGAAGCCGTTGTCATGTATCAACAACTGGTGAAAACATTTCCGGATGCAAAAGAAAGTGGCACTGCTTTGATGCGTTTAGCAGAAATGGCAACAGTACGCAAAGACGCCTTGCCTTATCTCAACCAGGTCATTAGTAAATACCCTGACAAAGCAGGTACAGCGCTGGTAGAAAAAATCAAAATTCTTCAAACTCAAGATCAAAAGGCAGCCTCTGAAGCTCTGAAGCTCCTTCTTACCAAGTATGGTAACTCTGAGGAAGCCGCAGAGTATCGCTGGAAAATGGCACAACAAAAAGCGAAGGCAAAAGATTATAAAGCTGCATGGCAATGGGCAGAACCGATTCCCAAAAATAACCCCAACAGTATTTTGGCTCCCAGAGCCAGCTTTTGGGTTGCCAAATGGGCAACCAAATTAGGGAAAAACCAGGAAGCAAAACAAGCTTATGAGTATACAATCAGCAATTTTCCCTACTCTTATTATTCGTGGCGAGCAGCGGCAACCTTGGGACTAAATGTTGGCAATTTCAACACAGTGCGTAAGATGAACCCACAGGTCGTCCCCATCCAGCGTCCGTTACCAACGGCGGGTTCGGAAACTTTTAAGGAATTGTACCTACTCGGTCAAGACCGCGATGCTTGGTTGCAATGGCAGACGGAATTTCAGAACAAAATGCAGCCAACAGTCGCAGAGGAATTTACCGATGGTTTGATGCAGCTGGCAAAAGGAGAAAATATCAAGGGAATTGATCAAATTTCTAAATTGGAAGACCGAGAAACGCCGCAAGAACAAGCTGAATATCAAGCTTTAAGCAAACAGATCACCTATTGGCAAGCGCGTTATCCCTTCCCCTATCTCAACGAAATTGAGCAGTGGTCTGAAAAACGTCAGCTCAACCCCTTGCTCGTTACTGCCCTTATACGTCAGGAGTCCCGGTTTGAGACAAAAATTCGTTCTACGGCTGGTGCGACTGGTTTAATGCAGGTTATGCCAGATACAGCTAAATGGATTGCCCCACAAATTAAGTTCGATACCAAAAAAATTGATTTACAAAACCCCAACAACAACATCATGCTGGGAACTTGGTATTTGGATCACACTCATCAGCAGTATGGCAATAACTCCCTGCTTGCAATTGCCAGTTACAATGCTGGTCCTGGTAACGTTAGCAAGTGGTTGCCAATTCTGCCTAAGGAAGATCCAGATGAATTTGTAGAATCAATTCCCTTCGATGAAACCAAAAATTACGTGCGTCAGGTGTTTGGTAACTACTGGAATTACCTGAGACTTTACAACCCGGAAATTTCCCAAATAGTATCAAAATATTCGGCTGAACACCCAGAATTACCGCTTCAGTGATGTTAAAGAGTGCAGAGGCGCTAGAGATGAAAGCGTCTCTACATCCACCTGCTTCCCAGTACAATGGTTAAAAGGTGATGCTCTCTAGCTAACTCATGACATCTTCACAAGACATAGACACAACAACTCCTCCTAGTATTGACGTTGAAGTACAGGGCGACTCAAAACCAGAAATAGATCCTATAGATCCTCTTGATGAATTGCCTGGTGAAATCGAAATGTCAATTTTCGATCACCTAGAGGAGTTGCGACAGCGAATTTTTTACTCGTTAATTGCTGTAGCAGTAGGTATTATTGGCTGCTTTTTAGCTGTTAAGCCGATTGTTCAGCTGCTAGAAGTACCAGCACAGGGAGTAAAGTTTCTGCAACTGGCTCCCGGAGAATATTTCTTTGTCTCCCTCAAAGTCGCAGGCTACAGTGGGTTAGTGTTGTCTAGCCCTTTTGTGCTATACCAAATTATCCAGTTTGTCCTCCCTGGACTGACTCGGCGCGAACGCCGCTTACTGGCACCTGTGGTTTTGGGGTCAGCTGTTCTGTTTGGCGGCGGGATAGTATTTGCCTACCTTTTGTTGATACCAGCTGCTTTAAAATTCTTTATCAGCTATGGTGCAGACGTAGTCGAGCAACTGTGGTCGATTGACAAGTATTTTGAATTTGTCTTGTTGCTGCTCTTTAGTACTGGATTAGCATTTCAAATCCCCATCATCCAAGTGCTACTTGGTGCTTTAGGGATTGTTTCTTCTAAACAAATGCTTTCTGGTTGGCGCTACGTCATTTTGGGGGCAGTGATTTTAGGAGCAATTCTCACACCTTCAACAGATCCCTTCACCCAAAGTCTTTTAGCAGGAGCTGTGCTGGGGCTTTACTTTGGTGGTATTGGTCTAGTTAAGCTGATAGGAAAATGACAAAAATTTCCTATGAAGACTTTGAAAAAGTAGAAATTCGTGTTGGTAAAATCATCAAATTAGAAGATTTTCCCGAAGCGCGCAAACCAGCATACAAACTTTGGATAGACTTTGGTGATTTGGGTATCAAAAAATCTAGCGCTCAAATTACCAAACTATATCAAAAACAAGATTTAACACACAGGTTAATATTAGCTGTCACAAACTTTCCACCCCGTCAAATCGCTGATTTCATGTCTGAAGTTCTTGTCTTAGGCGTAGTACTAGACGATGGTGAAGTCGTGTTAATTCAGCCAGATAGAGACGTACCTCTGGGTAAAAGAATTCTATAACAATTTTCTTTCTATTCTTTTCTTAGCGCCCTAGCACAATGTGGCGAAAATAAAGCTAGCATTCTAAAGCAGTGAAAAGCCTACGTAATTAGCTTTTTGACTTTTGACTTTTGACTTTTGACTTTTGACTTTTGACTTCCGCGCATTTTATAACAATTTTCTTTCTATTCTTTTCTTAGCGCCCTAGCACAACGCGGCGAAAATAAAGCTACCATTCCAAAGCAGTGAAAAGCCTACGTAATAAGCTTTTTGACTTTTGACTTTTGACTTTTGACTTCCGCGCAGCGGTACTCGCCTACCCTTCAACAAGGGCTTCGTTCGCCCTAACAGCACACCGCTGAACGTCTAAAGCGTCTACAGACGTCTAATGCCGTTCATATTTTCAACTACTCAATCAACCATTCCGCAGCGCGTTCACCCAAATCTAAGGGCATGCTCACAGCTTTACCAAGTCGTGGGCGTTCTCGTGTTTCTCTAATATACTTTTTCACCTGTGTCTCACAACCCAAGCCAGTAAGATAATTGGCGATACTCTGGAGATGCTCTTGGTAGTCTGCCTCACTTAATGGAAAGGAAGCTTGCTCTAAATATTTCCACATAACTTGTAAGAATATTTTACCCTGTGTCCGACGCAACTGGACATCATAAGAGCGTCCCCACTTCTCAATCAATAGTTGGTGTAATTCCTGTCCCGTCATAGCTTTTCTCAGATATTTTTACATTTAGTTATGATGTTAAGTTCCATTACTCAAGTATGATAGGACTATAAAGAAATGTAATCCTACTAAGAAAGATGCTAGAAATATCTTTGCATAGAGCATTCTCGCATCCTTGTAGGTATTATCATTTTGGCTCAGACAAGAGTTTTTTCATGAGAAACTCTTGTCAAATTTGTTAACAAAATACACAAAGAACGCGTAGGTTATGGCGCAATTTTCTGAATCAATGGACGTTCCCGATATGGGGCGTCGTCAATTCATGAATCTTCTGACTTTTGGAACTGTAACCGGAGTGGCACTGGGAGCATTGTATCCCGTTGTCAAGTATTTTATTCCACCAGCAACTGGTGGTGCTGGTGGTGGTACAACAGCAAAGGACGAGTTGGGCAACAATGTCAGCGTTAGCAAGTTTTTAGAAAGCCATAATGTAGGCGATCGCGTTCTGGTTCAAGGACTCAAGGGAGACCCTACCTATATTGTGGTAGATAGCAAAGAGGCGATTACTGATTACGGTATTAACGCTGTTTGCACCCACTTAGGTTGTGTTGTTCCTTGGAATGCAGCAGAGAACAAGTTTAAGTGTCCCTGTCATGGTTCGCAGTACGACGCTACTGGTAAAGTTGTCCGAGGTCCAGCACCGCTATCTTTGGCTTTGAGTCATGCAAAAGTAGAAGAAGACAAAATTCTTCTAACTCAATGGAGTGAAACCGACTTCCGCACTGGGGAAGCACCTTGGTGGGCTTAATCAGGACTAAAGTGCATAGGACCAGTCTGGAGTCGAAATTTGACTCTTGACTAATGACACATCAGGCATGACTAATAACTAATATCAGAGAACGTTGTCCAAGTTGTCCTTATAGAGATGAGAAATGTTTGTCAAACAGCGAGTATAGCTCGCAGTGCTAGAGCAGTTGTAAAAACATTGCTTATAGCGATCGCTACAGTGACATTTTTCTTCACCAGCGATTTCGCCTTTCCTCAAGCAGCTTCAGCATATCCCTTTTGGGCACAGCAAACTTACCCCGAAACCCCTCGCGAACCAACAGGGCGGATTGTGTGTGCCAACTGTCACCTAGCAGCAAAGCCAGCCGAAGTAGAAATTCCCCAGTCTGTTCTACCGGACACGGTATTTAAAGCCGTGGTCAAAATTCCCTACGATACCAGCTTGCAGCAGGTGGGTGCCGATGGTTCCAAAACCGGCTTAAACGTTGGTGCTGTGCTGATGCTACCAGAAGGCTTCAAAATTGCTCCTGAAGAACGCATTCCTGAGGAGTGGAAGGAAGAAGTCGAAGGTCTGTTCTACCAACCCTACAGCGAAGAGAAAGAAAACGTCGTTATCATCGGACCACTACCTGGTGAACAATATCAGGAAATCGTCTTCCCCGTTCTTTCTCCCAACCCCGCAACGGACAAAAACATCCAGTTTGGTAAGTATGCTGTTCACTTAGGTGCTAACCGGGGACGTGGACAAATTTACCCGACAGGCGAAAAGAGCAACAACGCAGTATATGCTGCTTCTGCTACTGGTACGGTTAGCAAAATCGCCAAAACAGAAGATGAAGACGGTAACGTCAAGTATCAAGTTAGCATCCAGCCAGAATCTGGGGATACAGTCGTTGATACCATCCCCGCTGGACCAGAATTGATTGTTTCCGAAGGGCAAGCAGTCAAAAAAGATGATCCTTTGACCAACAATCCAAACGTCGGTGGATTCGGTCAAGATGATGGGGAAATCGTGCTACAAGATGCCAGCAGAGTTCAATGGTTGATTGCATTTGTCGCACTTGTGATGTTGGCTCAAGTTATGCTTGTTCTCAAGAAGAAGCAGGTTGAAAAAGTCCAAGCTGCAGAAATGAATTTCTAATTAACGAGCCAAATTATTAGTTATAAGACAGGCATTTTGCCTGTTTTTTTTTGCGGTACAAAACCGCTTTGCGTGGCACCTTTATGAGACAATACGGTTCAGTTAAGGTTGATGTGTAAAAAATAATGTGTGTAGAGACGCTTCAAACAGCGCGTCTCTACATTGTGTTCCTGATAAGAGTTTTGGTCTTATCTGAACCGTATTGCCCTATGAGAGACTTTCCTAAATAGGAAGGAATGACCAAGGTTGGGCAACTTTGTCCAAGTTCAATGAAGGAGAATGAGCGTGGCGATGCTCCTCTGGAGCCGCCCAAAGGGCATAGCCGCAAAGCGCCCGCCGTAGGCGGCGATTGCGCAAAGCGCACCTGGAGGAGGCAATTGCAGCTTCTTGGCGGGAAAGCGATCGCCTTTGTTATGCGCTTCATAGCGATCGCACACCTTCATCTAGGACTGAGCGATCGCCCCTCGAATCAAAGAGCGAAAGAGCCAAGTACATCAAGACCCACAGTTCTTGACGCGATAACACCAATAAGCACACCAAGACCTAGCGCTCTACGAAAATAATTAACGCCTTGAAATAATTCTAGCCACGCCCAAGTAAATAAAGAGCCAAAAGCAAGTGCCTCTAACCCTGTATTCACAACCCCTGTTGTAAAAACTAATTTGAGCAAACTAGCTGTTATCCAAACAATAAGCGGTAAGTTTGGCATCTGAGCTAAAACAATTTTGCCATCGCTGTCACGGAAAATTTTATCGAATAATGTATTTTTCATAACTTGAAATTGCAACAATCAGCCAAAATTATTAACTTACAAAAACTACCATTCGCATTACAACATTCAGGTTTCTCTCTTATCAACCACCATTATGCTGAGATTAGAGCGGCAAAGCATATTCATATTGGACTTGGGTTTGAAG
This sequence comes from Scytonema sp. PCC 10023, assembly GCF_963920835.1. NCBI lineage: Bacteria > Bacillati > Cyanobacteriota > Cyanophyceae > Nostocales > Scytonemataceae > Scytonema > Scytonema sp. PCC 10023. The sequence continues at coordinate 108,812 of NZ_CAWUDP010000022.1, read as the reverse complement.
TTGAGCAATGACCGTTTTTCTACTCATTTGTGGTATTGCATAGTGAGCGACAACCTATGTAAATTCTTCTTAGGTAATAACTCAAAACAGCGATAATCGTAAAAATATGTCCGTGGCAGGATGTGGCTTAGTTTCACCAAAAAAAGTCGGACTTTGAGACAACTGTTTAAACTTCATACCTTAATAGTCATTGTCAGCCACACAAATCCCTTTACATTTAATACCGTTCGTAGCGGTGCGCTGACAATGAGAACATAGAACTTTTTCGTTTTCTGTTTCTTGATTTGTTTTGATACTAGTGCTTGCGGTAAGAAAGTCTTTTTCGGTCTGGATTTTTTCACTCATCGAAAAATTGGGTCTGAAACCCCGTCCTTCTAGGACGGCTTTACAAATTAACCTGCTATGCGCCACAAGTTGTAAGACAAAAACTTACAATCTGTGGGCAGCGCGTTTTGACACAATCGCTTACCAGTCCTTAAACTATGCAAGCTAATTGTTTTTCTTTTGGAATCTTTTTTTGTTGGTGACTCTTGCCAACCTCCGACGTAGCAGAACCCATATTTAGAATGTTTGACAACCGAACCACGCTTAAACCCGGCGCTCAGGGTTCCGCCATAACGAGGTCTAATGTGTCCCGCTTGATGTTGTAGGCGGTGAAGTTGACGGCGATGAAACTCTAAAGGAATCACCTCAATTAACATTGTGTTGTCTGGTCTAATATGCCCACCAATAAACGAGTTAGCTAAAACCCATGAATCAACGCAATGAGCGTTAAACGTATTAGAGAGTTTATTTTTGGATTTTTTCAACCCCAAAGTTTGACGTTCGTCGTAAGTATTGTTTCCTGTACGAGTCTCTAAATTAGCAAGTTGCCGCAGTTCAGAATAAAACCACTGCTTACCAACTTCTAAAGGAGAAAACATCACATTCCATTTGCGCCCGTTCTTCCATGTCTTAGCTTTGATGTCTTCGACAACAAAAACCGTGACAGGAAATATTGATACTAACCATTTACAAATCCTAAGTTTCCATTGCCATCTAGCTTTAGTGGATGGTGGCAACTTTGGAAAGTTGACAAGTCGTAAGCCACGATTTTGACGACAGGGTGTTTTACGAAAACGTCTAGCGCGTCGCATATTTCGACGAACTTCTACATGGTCTTTGACCCAATCTACGCTATGAGTCTGTACGTTTAGGTAGGTGTGGGATCTGGACTTAACCGTGAAACCCTCACGCTTACTGCCAGGGTCAATTCCTATTGCGATAGGTTGGTAATTGCGGTTGGATGGTTCTACGTTGAGCCGAACACAAAATACTCCTTTTTTAAAGAACGGTGTAGCCTTACCTGATTTAATCCAACGTCTCGCCCTACTGGGGGTTGTTGGCATTAAAGGTCGATTGTTTGAGTCTACGACTGGTACAAACATTTGCTATAAACCTCTTACGAGTATGTCTTTCCCTTCGCTACTGACTATTAGAGAGGTTACAGACTAGGGAGGCATCCAGTAACGTCTTGTAAGTTGCCACACTTAAATAGTTCAGTTTGGGTTCGTACCCTAAGCTAGACACTGGTTTAACTTGGATTAAGAGAATGGCAAAATCTCCTCGGACAAGCCCCATCCCTTTTAGGGTGGGGTCAGTGACAAGGTAGTTCTTGTTGGATAGCGATTAGTTCTCGAACATCGTCCATACTTAATTTTATTAAACTTGCCCAATGTTACGGTTTTCCCTCTTATCAAATTAATTCCTCTTCTCTTAATCTGGCTGCTTTTGGAACCAGTGACGGTCAGATATTTTTCTCGGATAAAGGATTTAGATTTCCTCGTGATTTCCCAGCCTCCCAGTCATGACGACAGGATTCTAAACGATAGTATATAACCTAAGCTCCTAATGAGTTGAGGGATTGCCAATGACAGCCGCAGTAGAGTATTTTCCTATTACTCCAATTGAGTACCCAGATGAGGACGGTAAGCCAATGGCTGAAGGAGATATCCAGTGCAGTTACTTAACTTATGCAAGAAACGCACTACGGCTATATTTCCAAAACCGTTCTGATGTATATGTTGCTGGCAATTTATTTATTTACTACGAACAGGGTAATCCAGAATCAGTTGTAGCACCAGATATATTTGTGGTGTTTGGAGTAGATAATCGTGATAGACGCTCTTATAAAACTTGGGAAGAAAATGATGAAACTCCTGATTTTGTTCTAGAGATTACCTCAAAAGCAACTCGTACAAAAGACCAAGGTGCAAAAAAAGGAATTTACGCCTTTTTGGGAGTTTGCGAATATTATCAATATGACCCTACAGGAGATTATCTCACTCCCCAACTCCAAGGTTTGCGCTTAGTCAATGGAAACTATTTCCCAGTCCCTACCAGTACTTTGCCAGATGGTACAGTATCGTTATCCAGTGAAGTCTTGGGTTTAGAGTTGCGAATTCAATCAGGAGAAATGCGCTTCTACGACCCAGCGACAGGTCAAACACTGCTAAGCTATGAGGAAGAAGCAGCAGCACGACAAGCTGCTGAAGAGAAAGCGCAACGCTTAGCCGCTAAACTTAGGGAATTGAACATTGACCCAGATACTCTATAATACCAAAACACCTCACCCCCAACTCCTCTCGGTGCTAGTGGGGTGAGGTTCTTGGTGTATTTGAGCTAAGTCAAAACCCCTATAATTACAACGGACGATACACTCGGTAGTTGATATTAGGGAAAATATTGTCCATCAACTCAACTTTTTCCAGCCAACCACTATCGATTTTGCCAATTTTAACGTCTTCGTAAAGCTTGTTGAAACGCATGAGGTGCGATCGCGTCCTTCTGACAGCATAAGGTACCATCGTTCCCGTCCGCATAATAAATGCCCAATCGGAAGATTGCGCTAACAGCAATTCCCGCGCCGCTTGGTTTAACGCTTTCCATTCCAACTCATCTGCTGGTTCCCTGTTTGATATTTCAATCATCCGTTCTGCTGCTTTATGCAGATGTGGGTAAATCCACGCATTTGTTTCGTTCAACCAATACTCGTGGAATCCTTTATAACCCCAACTCGATTGCGAAGGACGGCAGACTTGCTGAGTTGGTTCCGCCCGCAGATAATCTGCCAAGTGGGTCATTGCATAAGTCTTTTGGTCAAACCAGGACTTGCGGAACAGGTAATCGATGAACCAGGGACCCTCGTACCACCAATGTCCAAATAACTCTGCATCGTAGGGAGAAACAATAATCGGCGGACGATGCATTATACCATAGAGATGCCCAGCTTGCTGTTCTCTATTATACATAAAATTAGCAGCGTGTTCCGCAGTTTTTTCCCTTGCCCAGTAGGGGTCGTAGAGCGCCTTATCTCCTAACCCTAAACCGCGTCCAGTAATTTTGTGATACTTAATGCCCGTATTTTTCCGCTGACCGTTGGGCATGATGTAGGGCTTGATGTATTCATATTCAGCTTCCCAGCCCAAGTCTTTATAAAATTCCCGGTATTCCGGCGCACCAGGATAGCCTACCTCAGAAGACCACACTTGCTGAGAAGATTCATGATCTCGACCAAAGACAGCGACACCACTTTCTGTAAAAATTGGGGCATAGCTGCCAAATCGCGGACGAGGACGGGCATAAAGAATGCCATGTCCATCAGTGAGGAAGTAGCGCAACCCTGCATCGGCTAACATTCGATCTACACCTTCGTAGTAGGCGCATTCTGGCAACCAAATACCTCTGGGTGGCTGTCCAAAAGTTTCCTCGTAGTGTTCGCACGCTACCTTAATCTGTGCCCACACAGCTTGCGGGTACATTTTCATCAGTGGTAGGTAGCCGTGGGTGGCACCGCAGGTGATGATTTCTACATTATTAGTATCTTGAAACTGCTTAAAAGCTGTTACTAAGTCCCCTTTGTAGCTTTCCCAAACTTCTCGTATCGCCTTAAACTCACTGGCGTAATGCTCGGCTAAATACTTGATATGACCATTGTGCGCATTATGTTCGAGTTCTAGTTGTATAAGTTCTTCTAGCTTGGCTAAGTGAGCGTCGTAGCGTTCTTGCAGTAAAGGATCGCGGAGCATTGACACAAGAGGTGGTGTCATGCTCATCGTGATTTTAAAGTCAACGCCGTCTCGCTTTAAGCCTTCAAATACTCGTAGCAAGGGAACGTAAGTTTCAGTGATGGCTTCATAAAGCCATTCTTCTTCCAGCACATAGTCACTTTCTGGGTGACGAACGAAGGGCAGGTGTGCGTGGAGTACAAGCGCAACGTAGCCGATAGCCATAATAAATAGTTCCGGGGTGTTACCTATTAATTGAAGGTTGGGGATTTGGTAGATTTAAGATTATTTTAAGACTTTATGGTGGTTAAGAGACATTGCCTGCATTAACACAACATCGGCTATGATTCTTCACTCTCTTGATACAAGTGTTGCAACTCCTGCAACTGCGTCCTGCGGGAACTACGGCGATATTTTTTAGATTCCAGCTTCGGTTCGTACTGAGTTTGTCCCTTTCCTTTGCTTTTCACCTTGAGAGTGGATTCAGGATCTGCTTGCTGGTTCTGGTGAGTCTGGCGGTCAATCGCTTCTGTTAAGAAATCTAAGTAATGTTGATATCGTTCCCATTCTCCCCGAACGATACACTCCGGTTCGTCTCGGTGTAAACAATCACTAAAACGACAGCTACCAACCGCTAATCTCTGCCTTGCTTCTGGAAAATAACTTGCTAATTCTTCTGGAGGAGAATCAAGGTCAGGTTGGTTAAATCCCGGAGTATCTGCGAGTAAACCCCCGGTAGGCAATTCAAATAATTCTACGTGACGAGTGGTGTGCCGACCCCTTGCTAGTTTGCCAGAAATCTCTCCGACTCGTAAGTTAGCATTGGGAATCAGTCCATTGATGAGGCTGGACTTGCCAACCCCGGAAGGTCCAGCAATCACCGTAATCTGATCTTTGAGCTTGTCTGCTGGTTCGTCAATATTTATACCTTGACCAACACTAATAAATATTGGTTGGTAGCCCCAATTTCCCAACTGGTGATAAATTTCTGCCTGCTGTTCTTTTGAGATTAAATCGCACTTATTCAGGCATAAAATCACATCTATATCGGTAGACTCAGCCTTTACCAAAAATCGGCTGAGTTGGTATGGTTCCAAAGGTGGATCGGCGACGGCAAAAACTAACAGAATTTGGTTCACATTGGCGATCGCCGGACGATCCAATTGACTTTGACGGGGTAAAACGGACGCGATCGCTCCCCGTCCGCCAGCCCAATCTGGTTCTTCCACGACCACGCGATCGCCCACCATAACTTGTTGCCCAATTTTTTTCAGTCGGCTTCTGCGGGTACATAAGAGGATGGGGGCAGGCAAGGGATGAGGAGGATCAGGGGGATTTTGCTCCCTCATCTCCCTCATCTCCCTCATCTCCCCTATCTCTACATCCAGTTGTACTCGATAAAAATTAGCTTGCACGGCTAAGACCGTGCCTATTAACTGGTCAGTAGTTTCTAGTCCTTCCCCTGTCATGAGGCACTATCGGGACGGCGGACTAGCAAGGAAAAATAACCAACGCAGTCTGTGATTTGCTCTACCTGATAGCCCGCCATTGTCAAACTATCAGGAACCTGCTCAATCGGCTCCCCAGGATCTAGCCAGACTTCTAGTAACTCTCCCGGTTGCATTTGCTCCAAACGGAGTTTTGTCCGTACAAAGTTTATCGGGCAAGGGGTGCCGCGCAAATCGAGTTGAGCATTAGGAGTTGAGAGGGCAGATAGACTCATCGTTGGTGAAAAAAGTTTCCCAAAAATCCTTCTAGACCACCTTTACCTGTGCGATCTCCTTTTATTTTAGCGAGCTTCTCCAGTAGTTCACGTTCCTCAGTGGTTAACTTGTTGGGGATATCAATTAACACAGTAATCATGTGGTCGCCACGGCTGACAGGATTCCCCAAACGTGGTACACCACGATTTTCCATTTTCATCACAGTATTTGGCTGAGTTCCAGGTGGAATTAACAATTCCTCTGGTCCATCTACCGTATTTACCTCTAAGCGGCAGCCTAAAATCGCTTGCAGGTAGCTAATTTTGATTTCTGAGAGAATGTTGATGCCATCCCGATGGAATTCCTCATCCTCATTGACAAATAAGTAAACGTATAAATCTCCTGGAGGACCACTGCGTTGACCTGCATCTCCTTCTGAGGAGATTCGTAAGCGTGTGCCGTTGTCCACCCCAGGTGGAATGGAAATTTTCAGTTTCTTCGTGACTTGTTTTGCACCCTTACCGTCACAAGTATCACATTTGTCTTCTATGACCATTCCTGTAGCATTACAGGTGGGACAAGTCGAAACTTGGGTAAAGCTCCCAAAGGGTGTTCTAGTGACGCGACGTACTTGACCTGTTCCAGTACAAGTCGAACAAGTGCGGGGGCGAGTACCTGGTTTTGCTCCAGATCCGCTACAGATTTCACAAGTCTCTAAATGAGAAATGCGAATTTCTTTTTCACCGCCAAATACTGCTTCCCGAAAGTCTAGCTTTAGGTCTAGCCGCAGGTCATCGCCCCGCACTGGTCCACTACGCCGTCTTTGCGTTGTCCCACCCATACCGCCAGCAAAACCGCTGAAAATGCTTTCAAAAATATCAGCAAAGCCACCCATGTCGCCGATATCTTGGTAGCCTACACCAGCTCCACCATTTACAGCAGCTTCACCAAAGCGATCGTAACGAGCGCGAACTTCCGGTTCGCTAAGCACTTCATAAGCACGGTTTATTTCTTTAAAGCGCTCTTCAGCTCCCGGTTCTTTGTTCACGTCTGGGTGATACTTCCGGGCTAAGCGGCGGTAGGCGTGTTTGATTTCTTCTTTGTCGGCGTCACGAGAGACACCTAGAATTTCATAATAATCGCGAGCCATATAGCAAAGGTGAAAGTTAAAAGGTAGAAAGCGGCTATGCACAGAGAACAAGGGCAGCAGCGGCTTGTTGCCGAAGCGCGTTAGCTCCACTCTAACGAAAAGCCGCGCTACGCGCGTCTTGTGCAAAGTGAGCTCAGAAGTTTGTCAAGGCAGAAGGCAGAAGGCAATGGTTAAGTTTTATTAATACTAAATTATTTTACCTTTTACCCTTTAGAAAAATCACCATAACAGTCTTCAAATCTGAATACTGAGGATATTTTCCTCTGAAGAAGGTTGCCTGCAGTTGTAGACCCAAAGCAGCTTCAGAGAGGGTTTCCCGCTCTCACAGCCAGAAGCATTGCACTTCTCCCTGTTTAATTAAGTGGCAGGCGAGTGGCGTTGCCCAGTAAAAAAATCTGGAATTAGTTTTGAAATCAAAGACTAAATTGAAACCAGAAAAATTTTTACTTGCGCATCAGCACTGATTGATCAGCACTGATAACTGCAACAGGTACTTCCCTCGTGGTAGACGACAAAAGCATCTTTTACAATTGTGCTATGTAGATGGCAAAAACTCCGCTCATTTTACAGACAGGCTACCCGCCCAAAAAAGTGTGGAAAACCCCACAGACATCATGAAATTGCATTTGTACTGTAACATTATTTAGCCGGAAGTATAAACCTCCGGCTAGACAATTCAGTGTTATTACGAGTGATATTATGATGCTCAGTGCTAAATCAAGAATTACCTTTTGAGAATTTATAATTCATAATTCATAATTTCCTTAGTCTATCACTTCATAATCAGCCTGCGTAGTATTTTCGTCATCAAAATCAAAGTTAAATTGTGGTGTTAGCGTTCCATTCACTGGCGCGGCTGCTTCTGAGGTCAATAAAGTATCTGAAGCTTCAGTCATTTCATCGTGGCTATTAACACGGTTATACACCTGGGAGCCAATGGCAAACAAACTTTGCTGGAAGTCATCCAACCGTTGCTTAAATTCTGCTAGGGAAATAGTTTCATCTGTCATTGCTGCTTGTAGCTGTGTCATTTTTTCATTTGCCAAGGCTCTCATCTGGTCGCTAATCAAGTTGCCATTGTTCTTTAATGTCGATTCGTAACTGTATAACAGATTATCCGTCTGGTTTTTGAGTTCAACCAGTTGTATGCGTCTTTTGTCTTGTTCGGCAAACATTTCGGCTTGTTGCCGCATTCTTTCGACTTCGTTGGCACTCAAGCCACCTGTATTGGTAATCCGAATACTTTGTTCTCGAAGAGTGCCTTTGTCTTGTGCTGAAACTTTGAGAATGCCATTGACATCAATTTCAAAAGAGACTTCAATTTGCGGTACACCACGAGGAGTCGGCGGAATTCCCGCGAGAAGAAATTTACCCAAACTCTTGTTGTCTCGTGCCATTGCCCGTTCACCTTGAAGGACGTGAATTTCCACTGAGTTTTGCCCATCGATTGCTGTGGAAAAGACTTGGGACTTACTGGTTGGAATTGTGGTGTTACGTTCGATAATTTTGGTGAACACTTCTCCCAAAGTTTCAATACCTAAAGACAAGGGCGTGACATCTAACAAAAGCAAATTATCAACTTCACCACCCAGCACCCCAGCTTGGATAGCTGCGCCTAGTGCGACTGCTTCGTCGGGGCTGACAGAGCGATCTGGAGTTTTGCCATTAAAAAATTTGATCAAGGCATTTTGCACCGCAGGAATGCGAGTGGAACCGCCCACCAAAATAATCCGGTCGATATCTTGTGGTTTGAGTTCCGCGTCTTTCAGCGCTTGAGTCATCGGTTCAATGGTGGCTTCCACCAGATGTGCCGTTAACTCTTCAAATTTGGCGCGGCTGAGTTCCATCTCCAGATGCTTGGGACCGGTTTCATCAGCGGTAATGAAAGGCAAGTTAATTGAAGTACTGAGCATACTGGAAAGTTCAATTTTTGCTTTTTCCGCTGCTTCCCGCAAGCGTTGCAAAGCCATTTTGTCCTGAGACAGGTCAACTTTCTGTTCCTGCTGGAAACGTTCCATCATCCAGCGTACGATACAGTTATCAAAATCGTCCCCACCCAGGTGGTTGTTACCACCTGTCGCCTTAACTTCAAACACTCCATCCCCAAGTTGTAGGATAGAGACATCGAAAGTACCGCCTCCCAAGTCAAATACCAGAACGATCTGCTCTTGCTCAAGCTTTTCCAACCCAAAGGCTAAAGCCGCTGCAGTTGGTTCATTGATAATTCTTAAAACTTCTAGTCCGGCAATAGTGCCAGCGTCTTTAGTTGCTTGTCTTTGACCATCTGTAAAATATGCTGGTACTGTGATCACTACCTGAGTTACAGGTTCACCCAAGAAGTTTTCCGCATCCTGTTTTAGCTTTTGTAGGATCATGGCGGAGATTTCTTGTGGTGTATAGTGATGTCCACGAATCTCGACATCAACAGTATCGTCTCGACCTTTGACACAGGTGTAAGGTACACGATCGCGTTCAACTGCGGTGTCATCCCAGCGACGACCGATAAATCGCTTGATACTGAAAATTGTGTTTTCGGCGTTCGTGACAGCTTGACGCTTTGCCAGTTGACCGATTAAGCGTTCAGTGCCTTTAGCAAATCCCACAATACTAGGAGTCGTTCGTCCGCCTTCTGAATTAGCAATGACAATCGCTTGACCACCTTCGAGAACCGCGACACAACTGTTGGTAGTGCCTAAGTCGATCCCAATAACTTTTCCCATAAATATCGGTATTTTTATCGGTATTTTTACTGAGTGCTTTTCGCTTGAAGTTTTAAGCGCCATCCGGTGTTAGCGCTACACAAACACCGGTCAAGGCTGCTCAACTTCGGGCGTGATGTTTCGCGGACTATTTTTGTTTGTGGTTAGATATGCGATGCTCGCCCAAGTTTGCCAGGCACTTTTGGTCAGTAAGGCGAGCGACTACAGCTTAGCTGTTAGCTGGGCTCGACTGATTTTCTTCAGAAGAGGGTGCATCTTCCTTTGGAGCAGCCACCTTCACCATTGCATGGCGCAGCACGCGATCGCCCAAGTAATATCCGCGTACTAACTCTTCTAACACTGTTCCTTCAGGATATTCATCCGTAGGTTCGCGCAATACTGCTTCGTGCAGATTTGGATCAAAGGGTTGACCTTCAGGACGCATTGGTGATACACCCAAACGCTTTAAGCTATCAACTAATAGCTTGTAAACGCCTTGGTAGCTCTTATGAATGGTCATTTCCCCATCATTTTGGGGTTTGATTTGCGACCTTGCCCGTTCAAAATTATCGACGATTGGCAGTAATTCAGTAATTGTGTTCCGCTTCACCTGCTGTTCCAAGTCTTCTTTCTCTTTTTGATTTCGTTTGCGGTAATTCTCAAAATCAGCCACAATCCGCAAATATTGAGTGTTACGCTCTTCTACCTGCGCTTTTAGGGACTCAATTTGTTGATTGACTGCTGGTTCTTTGGCTGTGGACTCATTACCAGCAGCCTCAGTTGCAGCAACACCACTATCTTCACTCTGCGTAGCTGTATCTCCAGAGACGTTGGCTTGAGTTGACACTTGATCAGTCACTTCGCTTTGGGTTGCGTTGGCATTTATTTCGGCTGTAGAGTCGCTAGTCATTGCTTGCTTTTCCTCGGTTTGTTCACCTAATGGCTGGTTTGTATTGTTTTGCTGTTGCTCGTCTATCATTTTGCACTCTTCCCAGATGCTATATTGGGCAGTTATCCCCATATTTTGCAGCTCTTAAATTCAGCTACAAAAAGCGGTCACCTAAAGTATCAAGTTATGAACTCAAGGCAAAAGAGTGTAGACGCCCGGAGGACGGCTTCCCGTAGGATTGTAGGAAGTATGAAGTGAAGTACGGAATATTTCATCCTTCATTCTTCATCCTTTAGCCTTTATTTGGTCACCGTCATCTATTTTGACAAATGCTGAGTGCGTTAGCGTATACGCTCCTAGGGCGGCTTTCCGTAAGGTAAAGGAGCTGCAAAGAGCGGACGCTTGCTTTATCTGACAGGTTATTGTTTTTTGCCAGATAAAGCAAGTGTGAAGTCTCTACATGAAATACAGGGTTTTTTCGTACGTAAAATGTATTACTTTATAAAAATTTATTTTCTAGGGCTTACGCAATAACTCTGGTGAAACTCTTATTTCTTTGTGTCCTTTGCGTCCTTGGCGGTTCGTTTTTCATAATGCATGCGTAAGTCCTGTTTTCTTGACTTACCCTGAGACAAGCAAAAGTTTTTCTGGCAGGCGCTCTAGGACACGCTCAAAGAGTACAGTATTATCTAAACTTCGAGCTAGTATAAGAGAACCCTGAATTTGCAAGCATAGCATCTTCGGCTCTTTGCTGTGCTTGAGAACGCTCAATTCCCGCTTCCATCAATACTTGCACTAGGGTATCAATCCAAACATTAAAGGCATTCTGAATTTTGTTGTGAAACAAGTTTTTCGCTTCACCAAGGGCAAGCACTGCTAAAAGACAACTTTGTTTGCCACCACTATAAAGTTTATCCACATTTGTTGTCATCACACGAATTCGGTCAACGGGTTCGCCACTGTTGCGTAACGCTTCGATAATGCTGGCTTCTTGGCGATCGCTCATCGACTTAAGAACAACCGCCGCCATTTCTTCCTTGCCTTTGGGGAAATGGTGATACAGGCTGGCTTTACCTAAACCTGTGGCTTCTGACAGTCGTGCTAGGGTTGCACCTTCGTAACCGTATTGCCGAAACACCCTTGTCAATTGGGCAATTATAGTCAACCCCACCGAAAGGTTATCTTCTGTCTCTATCTTTTCGGTGTTCCGAGTTTGTCAGTGGAGCGATCGCAGATTCTCTTCAAGTTGAATTGGTGTTGAAGTCCAAAAATAGTGTTATTTGTGACTACATTTACTTAAAAAGTGATCTGGAAGAACGTCGTCCTAGTGATCCTGACAGGACTTTTGCGGTAGGAGATTTCACTACACTCTTTCAAAAAGCTATCACTACTGTTGACCTGATCTTTCGTAATGGAGTGAATTGGGAAGCCTTTGCATACTCCTTCCGACAACTTCAAGTTAAAGCTGACACAACAGACCTTATCATTCAATCTATTGAAAACAAAGGGGATGGGAATTTTGTGATCCGAGTGAGTGTGCCTCCCAATGCAGACAAGGTAGAAGTCGAACAGTATTTTAAGCGAGAATACCAGACGGCTTTGAAGGCGATGGAGGAAAAGTATCGATACCAGTTACAGGCAAAAGATAGGGAGATAGAACTTTATCGACAGCAAAATGAAAGTCTTTGGGAAATGGCGAAACTTATGGCTAGCAGAACTGTTGATGTTAAATCAATAACACCTGAATCTTGATAGTAGGTAGCACTGCCCGCGAGTCTTCTGTGAAAATCAGTTGCTACACTCAGAGGGCTAACAAATCGTTGGAGCGGACAGAACAGAGGTTGTCGGTTAGAATTCAAAGCTATCTGCCGCCGCTCAACTCAACTGTTAGCCTGTTGAGTTATCGGTAGGGACTCTCCTTGAATGCTGCCGATGGGGTGTTGAGTGTTCATCAACTTCGCAGTCAAACTCAGCCCGACTAAAATATGTTTAGGATATTGGGCAGGAGAGTGAAATGGATACCTCTATTCTTGACAAGGTGGTTGAGCAACTGAGAGCCATGCCCCAAAGTTTGCAGCAGCAGGTGCTCGAATTTGCAGTTGCTTTGGCAGGTTCAACAATTCAAGGTGTTCCAGGTCAGCAATTGCTGCGTTTTGCTGGTGCAATACCATCAGATGACATCCAGTTGATGCGCGAAGCAATTGAAGAAGACTGTGAACAGGTTGACACCAATGAATGGTAGATATCTGCTGGATAGTAACATTATTATTGCTCTGTTTGCAGATGAGATGACGGTCAAAAACAGCCTTGCACAAGCAGACGAGGTCTTTATCCCAAGTATTGCCGTTGGCGAGTTGTGTTATGGTGCAAAAAAATCGGGACGCTCAAAAGAGAATTTAGAACGTATTGATGAGTTGATAGCTAACAGTGCTGTACTTGGATGTGACGCAGAAACCTCTCGTTATTATGGGGAGATCAAGAATAAGCTACGCCTAAAAGGGCGACCGTTACCCGAAAACGACATATGGATTGCAGCACTTGCACTTCAATATAATCTGACATTAGTTACACGCGATGCTCACTTTCAAGAGATTGAAAATCTCCAAACAGTTGCTTGGTAAGGCAATTGCTGCTGGCTAACAAATCGCTGCAAATGCGTAACTCTAAACGACTTAAAAAACTTTTGCCTAAATTTAACTGAGTATATGTGTCAATTCTAACTGCCAGTTTGGGAATACTCTAATCAGAGGTTTCTGCAACGAATTGCTCACATATGACCCAATCGTCATCACAAAGACGTAGTACTGCTCTTACTACAAGAATAGAGTTTTCGCCCTTCGGCAACAAGCTGGTGCAATCTGGCTTTGTCAATAGCGAACAAATGAGACAGGCGTTGATTGAAAGCCGCAAGTCTGGCAGACCTTTGACACAAGTGCTGGAATCAATTTCAGGACGCCAGCTCTCACCAGAGTTATATAGGCTACACAAAAAGCAGCAGTTATTTGAACTCAAAATACTCTACGGTGTTGAGTCCCTCGATCTGGAAGTTAGGCAAGTTGGCAAAACAAAAATTGGTCAACTGATTGATACTCTCATTCCGGTGGATATCTGTCGTCGCCATCACTTGGTACCACTTGCTAAGAATGAAGACCAAAACCCGCCCTCTGTTTTGGTGGCGATGGTAGATCCGGATAACCTAGACGCTTGCGATGATTTGAACCGCATTTTGCGCCCACAGGGATGGGCTTTGCAGCGGATGGTAATCACCCAAGAAGATTACCAGCAACTGATTAACCAATATTTAGATGAACTGACTGTTAAACAAAAGAACTTAGAACAGGAAAAGTCTACAGATATCAACCAAGATTTAGAAAATATTGAAAATCTTAATTTAGATGATGCCCCTGAAGATAAGGATACTGACTTGGGCGCAGCGATGAAGGGTGCCCAGGATGCCCCGGTAATCAATTTAGTTAACAGAATCCTTGCCAGAGGACTACATGAGAGGGCTTCTGATATTCACGTAGAACCGCAGGAAGACAACTTACGCATTCGCTTTCGTAAGGATGGTGTGCTGCGTCAGGCTTTCGACCCTCTGCCCAAAAAAATTATTCCTGCTGTCATAGCTCGTTTCAAAATTATTGCTAACTTAGATATTGCTGAACGGCGTGTCCCTCAAGACGGACGCATTAGGCGAGTGTTTGAGGGACGCAAGGTAGACTTCCGCGTCAGTACCTTGCCCAGTCGCTACGGTGAAAAGGTAGCACTGCGGATTTTGGATAATTCTGCAACCCAACTCGGATTAGATAAGTTAATTACTGATCCAGAAACTTTGCAAATTGTCCAGGAGATGGTTAGCCGTCCCTTTGGTCTAATTCTAGTAACCGGACCGACAGGTTCTGGTAAAACAACAACGCTGTATTCGGCTTTGTCAGAACGGAACTCTCCAGGCATCAACATCTGTACGGTTGAAGACCCAATTGAGTACAGTTTACCTGGAATTACGCAAGTGCAGGTAATTCGGGAAAAAGGGCTAGATTTTGCAACAACTTTGCGAGCTTTTTTGCGGCAAGATCCCGATGTGCTTTTAGTGGGTGAGACGCGAGACAAGGAAACGGCAAAAACAGCGATTGAGGCAGCATTGACTGGTCACTTGGTTTTAACAACGTTACATACTAATGATGCTCCAGGGGCGATCGCCCGTTTGGGAGAAATGGGCATTGAGTCTTTCATGATTTCCAGTTCTCTGATTGGCGTGTTGGCACAGCGTCTAGTACGGCGTGTCTGTTCCAATTGTCGCATTCCCTACACTCCCACCTTAGAGGAACTCGCTCGCTACGGTCTATCAGCTTCTCAAGAGGCTGGTGTCACTTTTTACAAAGCTAACACCCTCATTTCAGAGCAAATTCAAGAAGCCAAGGCAAACAATCAGCTTTGCCCAGAATGTAATGGCGTTGGCTACAGAGGACGTTGTGGTGTTTATGAAGTCATGCGAGTCACCGAAAACCTGCAAGCCCTAATTACCGAAGATGCACCAACAGAACGCATCAAAGAAGTGGCGGTGGAAGAAGGGATGAAAACTTTGCTGGCTTACAGCTTGGATTTAGTGCGCCAAGGCGACACCACCTTAGAAGAAGTAGAACGGGTAACGTTCAGCGATACAGGTTTGGAAGCAGAGTTAAAAGCCAAACGCAAGAGCAGTCTGACGTGCCGAACTTGTCAAGCTGGGCTGCAACCCGAATGGCTAGATTGTCCTTACTGCATGACACCACGATTTCAAGATTAGTCATTTGTCCTGAGCTAATCACAAATGAATTTGCAAAAGGAATTTTCAAACAGGAAGCACAAAAATGGAAATAATGATTGAAGATTTAATGAAGCAGTTAATTGAAATGGGCGGTTCGGATTTGCACTTATCCGCAGGTTTGCCTCCCTACTTCCGCGTGAGTGGTAAACTCACACCCATTGGCGACCAACCGTTATCAGCAGATCAATGCCAAAGCCTAATTTTTAGTATGCTCAACAACTCCCAGCATCAAACCTTAGAGCAGAACTGGGAGCTAGATTGTTCTTATGGTATCAAAGGATTAGCTCGTTTTCGGGTCAATGTTTACAAAGAACGTGGTACTTACGCCGCATGTTTACGGGCATTAAGTTCTAAAATTCCTAACTTTGAAAAATTAGGTTTGCCAGATGTTGTGCGGGAAATGTCAGAAAAACCAAGGGGATTAATTTTGGTAACAGGTCCCACGGGTTCTGGGAAAACAACAACCCTAGCCGCAATGATTGACTTAATTAACCGCACCCGTGCAGAGCATATTTTAACAGTAGAAGACCCGATTGAATTTGTTTACGAACCTATTAAAAGTGTGATCCACCAAAGGCAACTTGGTGAGGATACAAAAAGCTTTGCCAATGCTCTTAAAGCAGCGCTGCGGGAAGACCCAGATATCATTTTGCTAGGGGAAATGCGCGACTTAGAAACAATTTCATTGGCTATTTCGGCAGCGGAAACAGGACACTTAGTGTTTGGTACTTTGCACACCAGTTCAGCAGCGCAGACTGTAGACAGAATAATCGACGTTTTCCCCCCAGAAAAACAAACTCAAGTGCGAGTGCAGTTATCTAATTCACTAGTAGCAGTCTTGAGCCAAACTTTGGTTCCGAGAAAAAATCCCAAACCAGAAGAGTTTGGTCGAGTGATGGCTCAAGAAATTATGGTTGTGACTCCGGCTATTTCTAACTTGATTCGTGAAGGAAAAACATCTCAAATTTATTCCGCTATCCAGACTGGCGGAAAATTCGGGATGCGAACTTTAGAAAAGGTTTTAGCAGATTTATATAAAGCAGGAGTTATCTCCTTGGAAACGGCAATATCTAAAACTTCTAGGGCGGATGAAATTCAGCGTATGATCGGTGGTGCACAACCAGCAGGGGCAAGACCAGGAGTCGCTGTAAAACCACATTAAAAAGTTCAAGTCAAAACGCATAAAACTAGAAAAAATACTTTTTAATATTCAGATTTGACTTAAATAATCTGAGAAAATTTATTTTCTAAAAGTATGATTGATAGATATTTAGAACCACCACACAGATGCATGCAGATAAATTATCTGTGTCCATCTGTGTCCATCTGTGGTTTAATTTGAAAAAAATCTTGGCTTTTGGACTCTTGTTAAATGACTAATTCATTGTTTTGAATTTTTAGACCATGCCAACATTTATTGCCCGTGTTAGGGACTCGCAAGGAAAATCAAAAATAGAAAAAATTAGGGCTGACTCCTTAGCTCAAGCCCGTACTCATCTCAGACAGCGAGGTTACGTAGTCCAAGACCTGAAAAAACAACCTCAACGCTTGAATTTAAAACAACTTCAAACCAAATTTACGAACGTTTCAGTCAAGGATAAAGCCGTGTTTTCTCGTCAATTTGCTGCTTTAGTAAATGCGGGAGTGGCAATTGTCAGAAGTTTGGGTGTGTTATCTGAGCAGTGTAGCAACCCTAAACTCAAACAAGCTCTTTTGGGGATTAGCGCCGATGTCCAAAGTGGAATTAATCTTTCTGAGGCAATGCGGAAATATCCTGATTGCTTTGATAATTTGTATGTCAGCATGGTTGAGGCTGGCGAAGTTGGTGGTGTTTTGGACGAAGTGCTAAATCGTTTAGCCAAATTGTTAGAAGACGTTGCTCGATTACAAAATCAAATTAAATCAGCACTGGCTTATCCAGTTGTTGTAGGATTTTTGGCAGTTGCCATTTTTATCGGGATGACCGTTTTTCTCATTCCTATTTTTGCAAATATTTTTAAAGAATTAGGAACTACATTGCCTCCTCTAACGCAGTTTATGTTATGGATAAGTGAAATTTTGAGAAGTTGGCGGCTGTTGCTTGTCATTGGTATTGTGATTGCAGCAGGAATTGCTTATAGACAGTACTACAAAACTCCGGCTGGACGTGAAACTATAGACCGCCTTTATCTAAAAATGCCGTTGTTTGGTGACTTAATCCAAAAATCATCAGTTGCCCGTTTTAGCCGCACGTTTGGTTCTTTAACTCGTTCAGGTGTGCCAATTCTCACTTGCTTAGAAATTGTGCGGGAAACATCAGGAAATCAGGTGATTGCCAACGCCATTGATGCAGCGCGTGCAGAAATTCAACAAGGAGGTATGATTAGCCTTGCCTTGCAAAAAGAAAAAGTTTTTCCTTCTATGGCAATTCAGATGATTAGTATCGGCGAGGAAACTGGTGAATTAGATAGTATGTTGATGAAAATTGCCGATTTTTATGAAGATGAAGTCGAACAGACAGTCAAAGCACTAACCAGCATTTTGGAACCAGTGATGATTGTGGTTTTGGGGGGAATGGTAGGTACAATTTTACTGTCGATGTACCTGCCTATGTTTAAGGTTTTTGATACATTGGGATAGCCAAAGAAAAATGATGAATGATGAACAATACCAAGTTGCGTTCAAAACCTCACCCCTGCCCCTCTCCTTAGTAAGGAGAGGGGTGCCCGTAAGGGCGGGGTGAGGTAAGACCTATGAATGCAACTTAGTATAAGAAAGAATTCCAGAATTCATAATTTCTAACTTTTCTAAAGACTATATTAATCCGATAATTTTGAATTTTGAACTTTGAATTTTGAATCTTTTAATCTATGTCCGTGCAAAAATCGCATTACGAAGCTTGCTTAGCAGAGTACAGCAATTCCCTAAGTGCGATCGCCTTGTTGAAGCAGCATCGTCCATACTTGGAAATGATTCCTAGTTTGCGTTGTCCAGATGAAAGCGTCATCACTATTCCACTTCCAATAGCCCGTCTTCGTGGTAACGTGACTACAGTAGCAGAGGCAACTCGCTTACCTTGTGATTTGGCAATTTTGATGTGTGATCCAGAATGGAAAATCAAAACATCACCTGAAATTCTCATTTTTATTCATCGTCCCCATGAAGATTTTTCTGACTTTTTGGGACGTTGGCGACAAACAGAGGTTTGGCTAGACAAGGACTATGAGTGGCTTATGCCTAACCACTACACACACATACTTAGTGAGGGGACGAATATTATATATCCTCTATTTGTGGTTTATTCAGAAACACCAGAACGTATCAAACGGGGTCTTAAAGGAGCTGAGTTGCCGTTTATAATTCAAACACCAGAATCTCTGGTAGAGGAGAACACAATGGAAATTTTCTCTTCAGAAAGTCCATAAATATCATTAGACAAGATTCCATCTCTTTGATTCCATCTGTGTCCATCTGTGTCCATCTGTGGTTAATTATTCTTTTTTGTGGAATGAATGCAGGAAGTCTATTGTTTGTGTTGGGCGATTGCCCAACAATAGACATCTTTAAACTCGACTTTATAACCTGTTTAGGGCTGCTTTTCTCAGCACCATCGAAGCCCGCCATCTCAAAATTAGTGTCGTCCCGGCTGTAAATAATATACCAAGTAACAGGCTTTTCAGGCTGAGACTTTTGCCGCTATCATTTACCAAAATACTTTCTAGTATCAGGGAAGGTAATAATATTCCGCTAGCAAGCAATAACCTGTTAAAACTTAACTTTCTTTTGGCGAGAGTCGTCAAAAGCGCTAAGCAAAGCCCTAGAGGGATAAAAGTCAGTCCATAGTAAAAAATTTTCTGCTCTTTGGGAACCAATTCCAGCAAATTCAAAGAATAAGCATTTTGTGATTTATCTACGTAAACTTGGATAGTCGCCCCAGAATAAGTGATGACTATCTGATGGGGGTCAGTATCTGCAAAAATACCAGGGATACTTAATTTTGTGTCTGCTCCGTTTGCTCCAGTTATGGGTGTTCGTATTCGTAAGTCTAGGTCACTTCCCTGCTGTCCCAGTGTAAAATTGCGATGAAGAGAATCACCTGAAAGTGAGACTATGCGTGCAGGTCCAGTCTGATCTGTATCAGCAGTAGCAACGGTAGTGATTATTGTAAATTGAGAAGTTTCACGTATCCTTTCACTCAAAAAGGTCGCAGGCTCTCTTGTTTTTAACCAATGGTTAGAACTCAAAGCAACACCTTTTTCATCTTTGTCTGGTGACAGTCCTTGTGACAATAGTTCGGGAAGTTGACCAGTACGATCCTGATAACTTCCTTTACCAGTTAAGTCATAGGAAGCTACCAAAGACTTTCCGATAGTCTTCGAGTCATTTTGGTGATTCAATACTTGTGAAACTTCATTTTTAGAAATTGCTCTGTTAGCAATAGAAACTTCGGAAACATATCCCTGCCAAGGTCTACCACCGGTTTGCTCATTGCCTATCAAAAGTGGATAGTTCAAAGACCAATTGCTCAAATTAGTTGTATGTTGCCAGCCAATTGAAATCAGAAATGATATGAGTATGTATCCAACAAAAAATAAAGTTATTTGTTTGATAGAGTTGGTAGATCTACTATTTCCTCTATGTATTAAGGTATAGATAAAACTTTGTGAGTTCCAGAAATAAAAGCAGATTAAACCTACCAATCCACCTATCGTATTGTTAAAAATATCGGCAGGAGTAGGTGTTCTTGAAGGCAGAAAGACTTGCAATGCTTCAACTGTGAATGATAAGCCTGCACTCACAAGTATAACTGCTAAGAATTGAATGCCCGGTTTCATCTTTATTCTCTCTAAGAGACTGGCAAAACCGAAACCTAAAGGCGCAAACAACAAAACATTGTTTACCTGGTCTTTAAAAAAACTCGAGTTGTCAAAACTGGCAACAAGTTCTGGTAGTGAAAAAGTATCTGGAAAGGAGAAATTAAAGGGAGACAGCGTAGCTACTAGCACCACTAAGATGCTAAGAATGACTAGGATAAAATCTCCGGGAAGTACTGATTGATCTAGGTTAGATAATTGGCTAAAAATTTTGCGTCTCTTCATCATGACCTCTGTTATCTGTCTTTTTATTAATTGATAATTGAACCATTAGCTACTGCTAGACGGTTAAACAAGAGGAATTAACAAAAAGTAAATGAACGGTTTTCTTAATGTTATTTATTCGTCAATCATAATGGGGAAAGAATTCTAAATCTTTCATAAAGACGCCGTAAAGATAAGTTTCCAGAAAATACATTTAATAAATACATTGCGCGATCAGGTTTTTCCGGATCTCAAACTATGCCGCACCAACCACCGATGCAGAACAGCCATAAGAATTACCAATGGCACCATTAACGCTGGAATACTCTCCAAACCAGCACGAGCTGCTACCCAACCAGCGGTAGTTGGTACAGTGGCTGCACCCAAACTGGCAACGCTGGTTACAAACCCGATTGTTGCTGGCACAAGCGAAGTGGGTACGCGCTGTGGCACTAACCAGATTGTTGCCGGAAAGATGGCAGCCAAGGCAAAACCAATCCAAGGCAAGCTCAGTAATTGATTTGGTAATAACCACCACATCACTAAACCACCTACTAGCAATGCCAAGGAAATATCAAGTGTGCGAACTGCACCAAGTCGCTGCATAAAGAACCCAAGGCTGAAGCGCCCAATTGTCAACCCTAGCCAGTAAGCAGTGACGCTGTAACCTGCAACTACTTCCGGTGTGCCACGACCGATGTGTTGAACTGTGTAAGCCCAGTTGCCCAGAGATGCTTCCGTACCCACGTAGACTAGCAGCAACAGCCCTGTTACAAGGACTACGGGTGTTCTAAGGGCTGAACGTAGGTTTGCCCAAGCATTCGTATCGGATGCTTGAACTTGCACGGTCATTGGACTGTAGTGATATACAACAGTCCAAAGGACTCCTGCAACAAGCAGTCCTACAACACTAGCAAACACCAGGTAGATGAGTCGCCAGCCAAGCCCTAGCAAAAGAAGCGTGGTGGCAACAGCAGGTCCGAGTAATGCACCAATCCCATAGAAGGCATGCAACACACCAATCAGATTAGCATTGCGTTGGTCATTAACGATGTAGGCGTTAATACCAGCATCAATCAATCCGATTCCAAGACCCAGCAGTGTTCCACTGGCAACCATGACGAACCAGTAAGCGGTAACCGCGTAGATGATCAGCGCACTCGTAAGCGTGACCGAGGCGAACAACAGCATCCACGCAAGCCCCAGTCGGTTGCTGATTAGGCTACTGGTTAGTGCAGCAACGACATAACCCGCAATTTGGCTAATGAACAAGAATGTAATGGTTGCAGGGGTGAGGTGATAGGTGGACAGGATTGAGGGCAGCAGCACTCCCAGACCTCCCTCGGCAATGCCAATGGCGATAAAGGCATAGAATGCGATCGCCACTCCAATCCAAGCTGGATGATTTGATTGTGGCGATTTTACTCTATTATTCAATTGATTTGACTTGATGGTCCAGATTCTGGTTCTACGCCGAAGCAAACGCTTTACCAATCGAAAAAACATGATTTTGGGGTTAATGTTATGGTTGCTTAAACTTTGGAGACAAAATAATTGTGGCTGATAGTAGTACTACCATGTGTAAGGATCCCAATCACGCTTTTGTGACCTGCGATGGTAACGTTCCTCAAGCCAGATAAGCACTTCTTGCTGAGATTCTAATTGAA
Organism: Scytonema sp. PCC 10023; assembly: GCF_963920835.1. Lineage (NCBI taxonomy): Bacteria > Bacillati > Cyanobacteriota > Cyanophyceae > Nostocales > Scytonemataceae > Scytonema > Scytonema sp. PCC 10023. The sequence continues at coordinate 86,794 of NZ_CAWUDP010000022.1, read as the reverse complement.
AGAACTCATCGCTTACGGGGTCATAGATTTTCCACCAGGCTTTTCCAGATTGGTCTATTGTTTCCGAAATCTGAGGTTCCTCGTTGAACGTCAAGAGGTCTCGGAAATACCCCCAAATCCGATTAAAGAAAGAGAGTGGTTTGAGACTTTGCGTTTGAGGCTTTGGTTCAGTGGAAATGAATTCAAGTTTGTCGTTGCGCCACTGTTGGTAAGTTCTCATGCGAAATCCTCATGGTTAATGGGACTTCTGAATCGATTCAGATAAACACACAGACTATTGTAAGCACTCTATCTTGAACGATCAAGAGGTCGTTAGCTCGATATAGCGGCAAAATTGAGGAAAGATTGTTGTCAAACGTATGCAGCACGATAAGGCACTGAAATCCGTGACTCTACAGGATCTCGCTAAGGCGATCGGAGTGTCGCGAACTACGGTATCGAACGCTTTTAATCGACCTGACCAGATATCTGCAGAATTGCGGGAAAGAGTGCTGGCAATGGCAAAGCAAATGGGCTATGCAGGTCCAAATCCAATGGGGCGGATGTTGCGCACAGGAAAAACAGGTGTCATTGGCTTAGTCTTTTCTGAAGCACTGCCATACGCTTTTCAAGATCCTGTGGCGATCGCCTTTTTACAAGGTGTTTCCAGCGTGTGTGAAAAGGTGAAAGCAAGTCTGTTGATCGTACCTACCCTAGAGAGTGATGCAGCGCAAATGACAATCCAGCAAGCAGCAGTAGATGGATTCATCGTCTACTCGATGCCAGATGATAGCGAGGCTGTGGCGAAAGTCTTGGAAAGAAAACTGCCAGTCATCGTAGTCGATCAGCCAAACCTAAGCGGTGTTCCCTTGGTTCGCATTGATGATCACAAAGCAGCCCGTGAAGCAGCCCTTCACTTACTCGGTCTCAATCACAGAAGACTGGGGATTATCGCGATGGATTTGCTGTCTGACTCTTATGTAGGTCCAGTCAATAGCCAACGACTCGAACGCGCTGCGTTTGAGATTTCGCTGCTGCGCCTACGCGGTTACGAAGATGCAATGCGAGAGGCTGGTCTTGACTTAAGCAAAGTTCCGATTGTAGAGTGTCCGCCTAGAAACAGTGAAGATGATGCTTTTGAAGTTGCGCTGACTTTGCTCAAACAAGATCCAAGACCAACAGGGATTCTTGCCATGTGTGATATTTTGGCAATTGGCGCTTTACGTGCCGCAGAACATCTTGGTTTGTCTGTTCCAAAAGATTTATCGATTGTTGGTTTCGATGATATTCCGTTGGCATCTCAGATCCGACCATCTTTAACAACAATCCAGCAACCACTTATTGAAAAAGGGGCGATCGCCGCTGAACTGCTTCTTGGTATTTCAATCGCTGATAGGGATTCACACAAAACAGCCACTGTCACCTCAGATAAAATACCGCATTTCGTGATGAGTGGTGTGTTCGACTTAAATGAAAATCGGCATAAGGTTCTTGAGACGAAACTAGTTGTGCGAGAATCGTCAGGACCTGCTCCAATACAGTTGAGTTGACATCCTCACCGCCCTAAAAGTGCGGGGAAACCCAAAACTCGCGACTTGGGTTTCTGTTTCATAGCAACTGCCTCTACCCTTAAGGGATTTGGTCTTATGTTCGCTCCACAGACTGTAACGGTGTGTCCCACCGCCATATGTATCGAAATCCAAAAAGGAATTCTTATGCCTGCTTGTTGATTCAAGGGATGGTCACCATTGCCCCATCCAATAATCCCGGTCTACCGATTTTTCTTAAGCGTTGCAATATTTGCAAACTTTGGTGTTAGGGTTTATGTCTCCATCGTCGCGGGTGGGTCAGTGACCTCCTTCATTGTATCAGTAAAGCCGTCCTATAAGGACGGAGTTTTATACCCAAAACTTTTGATAAACCTGAGATAAACTATAAAACATCATACTTACGACTGTTGCAATAATTTTCTGCAACCGCAAACTATTAGTACTTATTAGTACATAATAGATAAGTTTTATCTTGTGTTGTCACCGTGGCAAATTCCACTCCCGTTGGAAGAGTACACAACGACCCGAGTTGTTGTCTACTTTTTCTTCGACGGCAGATGGATTCCAATCAAATTTTGTACCTTGAACAAGGCAATAAAGCTTTGTTATGACGCATTGCTCTCAAATCGGGAAATTTTTTTATTTCCTGTTGACATAGACCCCAACGACTTTTATACACCAAGTTCCAAGTAAATGAAGTAGAATGCTCTTGTCTAAAAAGCCAGACAGAGAGCAAATTTTACTTTTGAATTCTGACGACTGATATCTTACTTTTCACTCTTATGTAGAAAACCTCGCTTCCATTCCTCTCTCCTACGAGGAGAGAGGTTTTGATTTTTCCCCCTTCCCTACTAGGGAAGGGGGCTAGGGGGTTAGGTTTTTCGTGGATTTTTCCACATGGCGTGAAAAGTCAGCCTCATATATTTGGGCGCATCTTCATACAGAATTGGTATGAGTCCTGAACTGTATTGGAACCTGCTTCAGGTATAATCTGAGGCAACGATAGACCTATGATTGAATATTTATTGAATATTTTTAAAGTTATTCTTCTATCTGAAAAAGAGATGGCTGGGGGGCTTTCATGACAGCATCATAGCGCTCTATTCCCTTTTTGTCCTTGTTCCAACCATCCAGCAGCACTCTAGCAGAATTGGGTATTGTGTAGCGAACAGACTCTCCTGTCTTTTTGTGCTTAATCACGACGACTCCAAACAAATCCGCATTGGTTTTACTTGGCAAAACACGCAGCGAATTTTGCCCAGGTGTGGCGACTGTCGCAATCATAATGCCATCGACAACGCAAGGACAGGGTGAGTTTGGACCGTCTTGATAAGTTACGTCTAAATCGCGTGGTTGTGCTTTGAGCTTTTGCTTGGCATCTAATCCAATACGGATGCCTAAGGCAATATAAGTTCCAAACCCACCATGAACTCGTTCCCCTAATGTTACCCACTCTTCTGGTGTTTCTGCCCTCACTTCAATAAGAGAAAATGTCAGGCAGAAACAGGTTAATAAGCTGACGAATAAAGTTGGCTTATTTAGGGCTTGCAACCAAATCATCCAAAATTCAAAATTCAAAATTGGGTGTTAAGCTAAATTCTTTCTTTGAATTTAGCTGTTAAGCTAAATTCTTTTTCTTACGTAATGCCAGCAATCCAACTACACCAAGACCAAGTAATGCCGATGGTTCAAAAACAGAGATTTTTTGGGCTGTAAAGCTACTTTCGTAAGAAATTCTCACATTTCCATCTGACAAAAACGAGTAGCTAGTTTCAATTTGTTGCAACCCTCCAACACCAATGGGGATGGAAAAGTTGCCGTTGTTATCTTTAGAAACTTCTTCACCCAAGTATTCTACTGTCACATCTGAAAGTGGTTGTCCTTGATAGTATACTTGAACTTCCAGATTGTCTCCTTCCTGAACTGCATAAGGATTTTCCAAAGGTATAATTTCCAGTGGCTGGTTGAAGGGTTGCGCTAGAGTGTCAGACCAATCATAAAGAGCTTTGGTGTACTTCAGATTATGACTCACATTTTGGTATTGACTAATTTCAGCTTCTGAAATATTGCGAGATTCATTTTCGGATATTCTGGCATAATAGCCATTATCAAAAAATGCAGTTAACGCTGCTATTTCGCCGTCAGGGGTTAGAGAAAGTCCATCTTGTTTCTGATTAATAGTAAATGGCACTATCTGTCTTGTTGCATCATAAGCTGTGGCTTCCTTAAGTTTTGCCGGAGAATAAGGTAGTGGTCCTTCTTCTGGATGACCATACAATAGATTGTATTCTCCGTTTTGATAATCAAACCAGACAACGTGTGCTGAAGCTGGTTGCAAAAGCAATGGTAGAATTGCACCCGCTAATAGCAATTTTTTCAAATTGCGGATAAGCATCTCAATTTCCTTAATTGAGTTATTACATCATTATTAAACGCAGGTTTTTTGATGCCGAACAATCCCCCTATCAGGGATAGAATTGTTAATAAAAATTTCGATTTTTTATTAATGCTGAATTTTTTATTTGTTCATCCTAATAATCATCAAAAATATGATATTCTACAATGTTTATCTATAACAACCGGACGTTATATCATGTCCGCCTAATTACTTATAATTCCTGCTTTACCTCACCCCAACCCTCTCCTTACAAAGGAGAGGGTGCCGTGCCTCCTAAGGGAGGAGCTGAGCGCCGTTAGCGCACGCTGAGCGCAAAGCGCACGCTACGCGAACGCGTAGCGTCTCCGAAGGAGATACGCGAACGCTAACGGCGTTCGCGCAGCGTGTCCGAAGGACTCAGCCGTTCCGGAAGGGTAGGCGGGTGAGGTTGTTCGTTTTTTATAAGTGTTCATCCGGACATGATAGAATTTGTGGCTCTAACGTGTGAAAGGCAATAAATAAGCTGGGTTTTGTTCCTCAACCCAGCCTACAAAAGATAAATAATTGAATACTCAAGCGGGTAGCTAATAGCTATTTAACAAACTGAGGCATGATTTCAGCAGCGGTGAATAAACCGTAAATACCGCGCTGGTGCAATGCAATACCAGCTTTGAGATAGCCAAAGGCAGGACCACAGACGTTGGCTGCCATGCTGGTTTCATCACCTAATGTGAAGGTATGGGTAGAAATTTTACCTTCAAAGGTACGACCAGTAATTTTAACGTTGGTGCTGATGGGCTTTTTTGGATTGCGGGTATCAACTATGCCACCAACAGTGACGCGATCGCGTCCCACAATTCCCGCCAACTCCAGCATCACATCATCGGCGTGTTCCATGTTCTCTAACTTCAGCACACCATTGGTTTTATCCAGAAGTGCTTCTACTTCCTCATCCGTCATTGCCCTAGCAGTTTCCACACTAAACCCTGGCATATGAGCAATATCTTCGCGGATGGTGGCGCGGTAAGCTTCCCAATTGGCAATTCCCACTCCAAAAGTAATTTCCACTCGATGAATTTCGGCGTAGCTTTGGGCGGCTAAGGCTGCTGCTGCTGTTAACAGTCCTGGTGTTGCCCCACATCCTGTCATGTAGGTAATTCCTGCTGCTTGCAGTTCCTGTTTCATCGCCAGCAGTTGTTCCACGGCGCTGGTGCGCTTAATTGCATCCACCAAAACCCCGCGCCATCCAGATTTGATAAACTGCTGAGCTACAGAAGCAATAAAATTATTAGGTAAGTTGGGTAAAGCCAGAAAATATCCATCTACAGGATGAGATTTTTCAATTAAATCCTCAATACTGCGATGAGTTAAAGTCCCCAAGGGTTCTAAATAACCCACTGAACCTTGAGATTGGTAAGTTGTAATACATTCTTGAGCATTTAAACCATCAGCGGCGTAGATATAGCCTTGCTTGTCTGCCGCTGCCACTAAAATCATTTCACATTTTGGGGCGAGTACTTTGGCAGCAGCTTGCCCCAGTCCACCAAAGCCCAGTACTCCTACGCGCATCGCTTTGGGGAGATGAGTAGAACCTGTTACTTGCTCTGCATTCATCTAAAAATCTCCGGGAGTGTGGAAACGTTGATCCTAAAGACCAAGGAGGAAACACGACACGAGCAGATTTATCTGCCGTCAAATCTCTTAAAATACCATTACCGCCTTGGAGTTACTTAGTGAGCGTGTACTTTTGTAATGTACTTTCAACGGGACAATTACCGTTTCAAACCTTTCACCCCTTCGGGTTCGCCAGTTCCCTACGGCGGGAAACCCGCCTTCAGGACTGGACTCACCTGTACGCATAATGGTTTTGCTCATTCGAGCCTCCCTTTCGGGGTTAAGTTAGCTTCGACAATGTTATTGGTCGGCACGTCCAGAAGACACTGGCTTAACCCATAAACCTGTTTAATCCTCCGGTTCTAGAGCCTGGAACTAGCTACGCATTTCAGGGTAGGAACTTCGGCACTTGCCAATAACGTAGTACTTAAGGTACTTAGTCTGGTAAGCTAGGGCTTCAACGAGAACGAAGTCTGCTGAAGCCTTCGGATTGAATCCGAGGGTTGCTTACGGTCAACTTTCTAGAGTTAAATAACAGCTTACCCTACCCTTTAGGAGTCAGTAATCCTCAGTTGTGAGTTCGGATTTGTTTTTACTCGCACCAATACTCATGGCGATCGCCACCGACAAGATTGATCCGGCTTGTTAAACTAAATTTACGTAGCTAAGCTTTAATTCCAAATCCATCATTCAAAACTAATTTTTAACTTTAATTTTGAATTTTCAATTTCAGTAGCGGGCTAGCTTTTCCCCATACTCACAACTCTATGTGGCTCCCCATCGCTGCTGGTAGACTCATAAAAATTAGAGTTCAACACTCTACCGAGGCAAACTTTGTTTGACAAGTCATAGGATTTGATTCCTACAGGCAAGTCAGGTGCAAGATATGAAATAGCTTATTTATGATGATAATAACAAAATTTTTGACAAATTTGACCGTTTATAAGGCTCTTACTACCGCTTCTGCAGGTTTTTAGGCGTTATGTCTCTTCAATTATCAGTCGAACTTTTAGCTTGACTAAATTGATAAGGTTAAGAGAAACTAACAAATATCAGAAGTAGTACCCTATACAAATAATAAGTTTTGTTAAGTTTATGAGATATATATTTTGAGAGATGGAACATTAGTTAACAAATGGCAAATTTGTAGCTAAGAGAAAACGCTGTCTCACATAGCTACTTTTGTAGCAAGTTGCTACAGCAATACTGTCCAAGCCTAGGATTTTGGTTAGCAAAAAGCATGGAGACTTTAGAGTTCGTAATTTATCCAGACGGTCGGGTACAAGAAAAAGTCACTGGCATTGTGGGTGCGTCCTGCGCTGAAGTTACAGCAGCGATAGAGGCACAGCTAGGACTAGTACTAACTCAGGAGTCAACCTCAGAATACTTTGCTACCAAGGTACAGCAATCTGGTGTGGTGAATACGCAAACCAGCTACAGCGATTGGTAAGTTTTCAAACTAGTTTAGTTACATTGATTTAGAACCACCATGTCACACTTTAGCCAAATCAAGACCCAAATCCGTAACATTGATTCCTTGAAAGAAGCATTGACAGAATTGGGTATAGACTGGAAGCAAGGTCCACGCGAAGTCCGTGGTTATCGCGGTCAAACCCATAATGCCGAAGTTACCATTGAGCAGGAAAATGGTTATGATATCGGCTTTAGATGGACTGGCAAAGAATACGAACTGGTTGCTGACTTACAGTACTGGCAACAAGACGTATCGGTTGAAGGTTTCTTACGCCGCGTCACACAACGCTATGCATACCAAACAGTAGTCAAAGAAACTGCTCGTGCTGGATTTCAAGTTGCTGAACAACAAAAAAATGAAGATGGTTCCATCCGTTTAGTCGTACAGCGCTGGAGTGCGTAATGTCTGATTTTTTGCCGTCGCCGGAACAAGAGGAAGACAACCGCTCAGGTTTTGAACCAGAATTGGGCGGTTTTTTACGAGACGCGCCAGAACGTTCTGGTTTTGAGCCGGAATTGGGCGGTGTTTTGCGGCAAAAGGGTGTCTATGTGGACGAAGTTACCTGTATTGGCTGCTTGCACTGTGCCCATGTTGCCCGTAACACGTTTTATATTGAACCAGATTACGGGCGATCGCGTGTGATTCGTCAAGACGGCGACCCAGAAGAGGTTATTCAAGAAGCAATTGACACTTGTCCTGTTGATTGCATCCACTGGGTTGATTACACCAAATTGAAAAAATTAGAAGAAGAACGCAAATATCAGGTCATTCCCTTAATTGGATATCCAGTGGAAGGGGCAGTTGTTGCTGCCCAACGACGACGCAAAAGGCAAAAACTAACCCGTAAAAAATCTCGTTATTAAAGTTAGTTTCACCTCATGTAGGAGGACTGGTCAAACTAGTCCTCCTATTTTTAATGATTAAACTCACGCACTGTCTGTTGGCATGTCTGTTGGCATAAGTGGTATGGATCAGCTTGCTCAACTATTCTTTCTCAGGGAAAGTCTGCACCTTGCCATCGGGACTAAAAACAGCTCGAATTTTTACAGATTGTCCATTTTTATTAGGAGAAACAAAAGGTTCACCAATCAGAGGCATCCCTGTCCGGTCAACATAATCTCTGGCAGCTTTTCCTAAAGGTAAAATTTGCTCAATTGAGCCGTCAACAGCCACGACTAAACTGTACTCAATGCTTTGGCTCAATCCAGAAGGCGGTTGCCAACCTTTTTTCAATTTTTCTCTAGCTTGTGCCACTTGAGCCGTATCAAACAACGTGTCACTACTGGTAGCAGTACCACTACTAGTTGTAGCAACTTCTGTAGGGAGATTGCCTCTATTTCTACGGGCTTCCCGCAATCTAGTGATTAATGCATCAGTAGCACTTGGTTCAGAGGTGCCTGGTTGCGAGAAAGATGGCTCACGGCTAGCACCACCACTGGGATTGGGTAAGGTGGCTAGTGGTGGGGGGGCGCTTGAGATATCGGGAGATATGTTACCTGTGCTGGGCAAATTGCTTGGTATTGAATTCTGTTGCTCTGATGCAGAAGAAGTGCCACTCTTTGGAATTGATGTTAATGCCGTACTGTTTTGCCTTGGTTGGGATTGAATAGCAATTTTTGGCTTTAGTTCTGTGTTGAGTGGAGAGGTTGAGAGGGTTGGAGCTTTTGGTGTTCCAGGTATATTCAGCGTAGTTCCTAAAGATGGTAAAGGTGCTGTGGGGACATTACCTAGGCTAGGAGATGTTTGGGACGCAGAGGGGAGTGTAAATTTTCCAGATGTTTGAGGTGTTGCAGGCACACTAGGCAATGTTTGAGCGATCGCTGGTGGAGAAGCAGTAGAATTAGGTACTTGTAAGGGAGAACCAAGGGGTGGTAGCGACTGCGAAGGCAAACTATCAGGGGGAGCGAATGTAGGTAATGTTGATGAGGGTTGGTTCTGTGGTGAGGATTCTAGAGCAATCTTCTCTTGTGCCGTTGGTTTTTTGGCTGTCTGCTTTTGTCTGTTTTGGTTAGCATACTGCCAAGTCAGTGGTGCTAAACCCACAGCTACCACCAAAACTGCTGCAACCGGTGCCCAAGTCGGTATCCGACTCCTCGTTGTACGAGGAGTGAGATTTGGTAGCGCCATGACATCAGCAGAATACTCATCTAGGGCAGTTGCTAAGTCGAATAATTGCAGCAGACTAAGTTCAATGACAGGACCAGATGCTGGGTTTGCCAGAGAACCAAGAAAAAGGTTGTGAGTTAAGTGAGTGCTAGGTTTTATGTGTATATCTGCAACTGGTCTCTGGGTAAACGAGTTTATCGCTTGAGTTTCTAGTAAAGAGGAGTTGTTAAAATTTCTTTGTTCAGCTTCATTAGATGTGAAGCTTGCGTCATGTGTTCTGGAGAAATTTGCCCAAAAGCTTTCAGGAGACATTTGCAGGAACTCTTGGACGTAGTTTGTCACCACTGCACACAAAGCCTCTAGCTGGTCGCTGTCGCCTTTAATTGCGATTCTCTTTTCCTCTGGCAATCGCGGATCGTCAAAGCGAAGCTCAAACTCTAGCTGCTTCAGGACAGATTTACCCATCCACTGAGACAAAGCTGAACTCTGCGCCAAGACTTCTAGCGTGCAAGTGGGCGGTGTATACCGACGGATCACAGAATTTGATACAGGCATGGCAGGAACTGCGAGCAGGATATTTTTGATTTTTGATTTTTGATTTTTGGTTTTTGATTGGGAAATCTAAAATCTCACAAATCTCAAATCTAGAATTTGATGGAACGGTCAATCAGTGCTAACCACAAACGCCGATGCCCACCAGGTCCACTGTAAAAAAGTAAATCTATAAGCATTTTCAGTGCCAGGTGGGTAAGTTCATCAGTGGAAATTGTCGCGTCTTCCTCCATCCGCTCTTGGTAAGTGTTGCAGAAAGCATCAATATAATCTCCAAGTAAAGCAGCCTGATGAGGTTCGCGGTTGTCTTCCGCCATTTGTTCCAATAGACCAACAGCACGGCGAATCAATTCTTGGTGCTGTTTGGCAAGATAGCAAGTAATGAGAACAAGCGCCCTAGCTTCCTCCACATCTAGTTTTTTTCGTCCTCCTTGACCTTTACGCAGTGGATTCGACTGGCGCAGTCGCCATAATGCCACGCGGTCCGGCACTCTCGACTCTAAATTGAGATTGACTGCCGCTTGTAGCATTGCCTCGGAGCCAATGCCAGTTAAAGTTTCTAACGCCAACAGCACCAAGTCCAACTGGGTTTTGATATTGTCCCATTGAACAGAATTCGGGGCTGGGAGGTTAATTAAATCCTCCCACTGAGAACTTGGAGCGGGTGAATTCGCGGCAGAGTGCATAACTTTTAGCATAGGTGATCAGGCTGGTAGGGGCTGTTGCTGTTACCCATTTTGAAACCAGACTCTCAAGGGTGAAGATTGGTTTCCAATCACTATTAGCCGAAGCGAGGAGCTACAGCTTCTATCATTTTGGTGAACAGCAGAGGTCTTTGTCTTAACTCTATGACGAAAAGCTATTTTGAAAAAACTATAAGCTTTATTAATTGTGTTTTGTCTGCCGAACACATATGGCTGATTTTTATTTTTTATTAAAAATACACATAGCTATACAGATTTTTACTAATAGCCGATCGCTATTTATAGTAGCGCAATTGTTTACTAGTGATTAAGCTAACACACGTATAACTTGCTTATTTTTTTGTTAAGACATTCATTTGTCATGAGTCATTTGTAATTACAAATGACTCATGACAAAGCACGCCTCTCACCAGTCATGATGCAATTTTCATGCGTCACAGCTTATTTCACTTATACTCATTGCCATAAGAAAAACCCGGATTCTTGCTTGGAGAATCAGAGTTTTTCAATACTATTCAACATAAGCAACCGTCACACCAGTACCGCCATCGGCTTGTTCGGCTGCTTCGTAACGGCTGACTCTGGGGTGATGCTGCAAGAAGGCGTGAACTCCTTGCCGCAGCTTACCCGTGCCATGTCCGTGAATAATCCATATTGGTCCTGTTGCTTCGGAAATTGCCTTGTCTAAAGTTATTTCGGCATCAGACACCCTACGCCCACGCAAATCTACTGTATTTTTAGATGTGCGAATTGCAGGAGTTTCTGTCAAGGTTGTGATTTTTGACTCTCCTTTGCTCCTGGCGTCCTCTGCTCCTCTGTTCCTAGACTCCTTAACGACTGGTTCAGCTTTTTGACCATCTAAAGATTCTACGTCTTGTACCTTCACCGTCATCTTCATAATCCCAAAGCGGACTGTTAACTCACCATCTGAATCAGGAGCAGTTAAGACTTCCGCTGTTTGCCCTAGCTTGGGTATACGGATGCGATCGCCCACTTTGGGAACAAATCCCACTTTCGGTTTTGGTGGTGCTTTTGGTATAAATTTTTCTTCTATTTGTTTCAAAGCATTGCTTGCTTGTTGGGCGTCTTGTGCTGTTGGCTTACCTTGCTGCAAACGGCGAATGACTTGAGCTATCTCACCTTTTGCTTGAGTTATTGCCTGCTGCACTGCCACCTCTTGCGAGGCACGCAAAGCACGTTCCCTTTCCTCTAATCCTGTGGCTTTTGCGGATACTTCTTTGTATAAACGCTCAGCTTGCTGCAACAAATCTTGTGCTTGTGCTGCTTTGGTTTCCTGACTACGGCGTTGTGCTTCCAACCCAGCAATCACCTGGTTCACTTCGTCTGTTGCTCCTCCCAGTTGCGTTTTCGCCTGTTCCACAACTTCTGGTTTCAAACCCAAGCGACGCGCAATTGTCAGAGCGTTGGAACGTCCAGGAATTCCCCATAGTAGACGGTAAGTAGGTGAAAGAGTACTTTCATCAAATTCTACAGAGGCATTTTCAAACCGCTCATCTTCATATTTCAGTGCTTTTAGTTCACCAAAGTGAGTGGTCGCAATTGTCAACAGAGCATGGTCTGCTAGATATTGTAGTAGCGATATTGCCAAAGCACTCCCTTCAGCAGGGTCTGTTCCTGCGCCCACTTCGTCGAGCAGGATTAAAGACGAGGGGAGGGATGAGGATGAGGAGGATGAGGAGGATGAGGAGGATGAGGAAGAAAATATTGCTCCCTCATCTCCCCCTGCTCCCTCATCTCCCTCATCTCCCCCTGCTCCCTCATCTCCCTCATCTCCCTCATCTCCCTCATCTCCTACTTCGTCTATTGCTGCCAAAATCCGACTAATGCGTCGAATGTGACCAGAAAAGGTGGATAAGTTCTGCTGTAACGACTGTTCATCCCCTATATCTGCCAGCACCTTGTCAAACCAAGGCAATTCTACGGGTTCACGAGCTGGCACAAATAAGCCTACTTTTGCCATCAATACAGCCAAACCCAGAGTTTTCAAAGTTACAGTTTTACCACCAGTGTTTGGACCGGTAATTGTAACTACCCGGATGTGCGGCGCAATGAGCAAATCAACGGGAATCACTGCAGATCCTTGTTCATGGTGATGCTGCCACTCCAAAAGCGGATGACGCAACTGCCGTAAGGTAATGGTTTCGTTTTGCTCGCGGTGAATAAAGCGCGGGGGATTTGCTTTGAGCCAGAAACTATAACGCGCTTTTGCCAATGCCAAATCCAAGGTTGTGACAATTGCTAACAACCTTTCCAAATCCGGCTTGACAGCAGCAACTTGCTGAGTTAACGTACGGCGAATCGCTTCTTCTTCTGCTTCCTCTCTTTTTACCAACTGCCGCAATTGGTTTCCCAAAGGAACTATGGAATTCGGTTCCACGTACAACGTTGCGCCGCTTGTGGAAGTATCGTGGACAATGCCCGGTATCGCGTCTTTTTGTGGCGCTTTCACGGGAATCACAAAGCGATCGCCTCTTTGTGTAATGATTTGTTCTTGAACTGCATTCGCTTTAACTTGTAAGATATTATGCAGTTTTTGGGTGATTTGACTGCGTACTTGCCGAACAGAAGTGCGAATTTCACCGAGTTTTAGGCTGGCGCGATCGCTCACCTGCCCTCTTTCATCTATACATCTGTGAATTTCTTGCTCTAATTCTGGATAAGTCCGTAAATCGGCAACCAAATCATTCAATATCGTCAAATCTGGGTGGTTATCGATCACACGGCGTAGGTTTCTTGTGCCAGCGAGAGTGGTGGCGATCGCTAACAGTTCATCTCCTGCCAAAATTCCTTGCAGTTCTGCGCGTTCTAAAGAATCGCCAATATCTTGAATTCCCTCAAACGACAGCCCTGGACCTAGGCGGTTTTCCAGTTCGTAGATTTCCTTTGTTTGCGCTAACAACTGCTCACTTTCGGCTGGCGAGACCGGAATTTTTAGATGGCGTGCAGCAATAGTCCCCAGCTTGGTTGCCGCAAAGGTGGACAAATGCTGGCAGAGGCGAGACCATTCAAGTAGTTCTAAAGTTTCAGATTGGATCAAGGCTTAAAAAACATCTAACCTGAATGAAATATGAAATTATGGTAACAACACTATCGCCTAAGCTGCTCACCCGCTAAGGTGAAATTTCCCGTAATCATTAAATAATTTCTTTGTCTTGCTAGTACAAGGAGTCAGAAGTCAGGAGTCAGAAGTCAGGAGTCAGAATTGAGCACCTATGGATTTTGTACTAGTGGTGAACTTGTTCGGCACAGCCGTGCCGTAGACATAGGGCAGATGAGTGTTGGCAGCACACGCTCCTACTGATTGGATTCTGAATTCTTCAGTGACACACTGTACGTGGTTGAATTCAAAAAATCTCTGCAAATCCCCCCATAATTTTGATACCCTAGCTAGAACAGATTGGGGTACAAAACCGTGGACATTCAAATTGGGCGGGGAAAAACGGCTCGCAGGGCATACGGAATAGATGAAATTGCACTCGTCCCTGGAAACAGAACACTAGATCCTAGTTTGGCTGATACCAGATGGCGCATTGGCAATGTTGAGCGCGAAATTCCAATTATAGCCAGTGCGATGGATGGCGTAGTTGATGTCCGCATGGCTGTGCTTCTGTCGCGCTTAGGAGCATTGGGCGTTTTGAACTTAGAAGGGATTTACACTCGCTACGCCGAGCCAGACCCTATTTTAGACCAGATTGCCTCAGTGGGGAAAGAAGAATTTGTTCCCTTGATGCAAAAACTTTATGCTGAACCGATTAAACCGGAATTAATTGAACAACGGATTGCGGAAATAAAACAACAAGGCGGCATTGCAGCAGTAAGTGCAACTCCCCTAGGGGCAAGCAAATTTGGTTCAGTGGTGGCAAAAGCAGGTGCAGATTTATTTTTTGTGCAAGCAACTGTAGTTTCTACTGCACATCTATCACCAGAATCTGTGGTGCCACTTGACTTGGCTCAATTTTGCGAAGAAATGCCCATACCTGTGATTTTAGGAAACTGCGTCACTTATGAAGTTACTCTGAATTTGATTAAAGCAGGGGCAGCAGCAGTACTAGTGGGAATCGGTCCTGGTGCAGCCTGTACGTCTCGTGGTGTGCTAGGTGTCGGTTTACCACAAGCAACTGCGATCGCCGACTGTGCTGCGGCACGCGATGATTACTACCAGGAAACTGGCAAATATGTGCCAGTGATTGCTGATGGGGGTTTAATCACTGGCGGTGACATTTGCAAGTGCATTGCCTGCGGTGCAGATGGTGTGATGATTGGCTCTCCTTTTGCCAGAGCCGCCGAAGCTCCAGGAAGAGGATACCATTGGGGAATGGCGACTCCTAGCCCCGTCTTGCCTCGTGGTACACGCATTCGTGTCGCCACCACTGGCACCCTAGAGCAAATCCTTACAGGACCAGCACAACTCGATGATGGAACTCATAATCTTTTGGGAGCCTTGAAGACGAGCATGGGCACTTTGGGAGCCAAAAACATCAAAGAAATGCAGCAAGTGGAAGTTGTGATTGCTCCTTCTTTATTAACGGAAGGTAAAGTCTACCAAAAAGCACAACAATTAGGTATGGGTAAATGAAGCGACTGGGTACTCGAGTTTGAGTTAGTGGTTAGTAGTACTGTATGACAACGAATGACCAACAAATGTAGAGACGCTTTCATCTCTAGCGCCTTTCTAAGCGCACTTCTCCATACCCGATACTCAATGCTGCACATCAAATTATTAAATAAATTTTCCAGACTCTCAAAGTATTACTGGAAAAATCTCATATGTCGCCTAAAATAGAGATAGCGGAGACGCATGTTTCCGTTCACTCCTCACACCACACTCCGCCCGGCTACTGTTCGGGCGGTTCCTTAATAAATAGTTATTTTGAATAAGTTCAAACGCCATATGCAAAAGTATGTGTCTGACTCCCAAGCAGTGGTTTTTGCTATGGTAGAATTTTCACCAAACTCCAACATAATAATAGGCAAAGGTTTTTAGGCATGTCAGCAGCGGCACAAGTTACAGACTCTACCTTTAAACAGGAAGTACTAGATAGCGAGATTCCTGTTTTAGTTGACTTTTGGGCACCCTGGTGCGGACCTTGCCGGATGGTTGCTCCTGTTGTCGATGAAATTGCCGCCCAATACAACAATCAACTCAAGGTAGTTAAAGTCAACACTGATGAAAATCCTAATGTTGCTAGCCAGTACGGCATTCGCAGCATTCCTACATTGATGATTTTTAAGGGTGGGCAAAAAGTTGATATGGTGGTCGGTGCCGTTCCGAAAACTACATTAGCTAACACTGTGGACAAATATCTTTGAACACAACCGCCGGGAAATTGCTCAAGAGCCTTCGATTTGCTCTTTTGTCGTAAAGATTCGTAAAGAATCGAGAGGCGGCAATCGCCTCTCTACACATTTGTTGCCTTTGTGATTCAGCTTATGTTTAGTAGCGCTTAGGCGATCGCAGCTCTTGAAAGTTTTTTGTTGTGGGCGATTATTTGTAAACTAAAGATTAAATTACCGTAGGGTGAGTTTTCAGCCTCTGTACTAATCTCTGATTATGTATAAAAGTCGAAAGTGCTACGTAAGGCATCATAAGGTGAAGTTACGTTACACTTTGTTAATACACCCAACGGCTGCATAAGTCCTATCGCGTCATCGAGTACACAACAATTAACTAAAGCAGTCCAATAGACATTCCTTGGCTTGCACCAGTCAGGCAAAGTGGGTTAAGTTGGCAATTGCAGCAGCTGGCATTGGCATAGCGATGCCCGTTAGGGGCTGTTTGTTACCCAATTGCCAACAGACGTAGTTCGCTGCGTCCGTTCCAAATAGAATCCGATATCGAACCATTTGCTCTGATCAAGACAGGTTGGCGACAGCAACTATTACCAGTTCTTTGGTTTGTGTTGAACCAAAGGTACTTTATGTTGTGAAGAAGTCGTTAAAAGTCAAGAGGAGGCAGAGTGCGTTGCTCCCGCCAGTACCTGCAAAGGATTTCCTGTTATAGGTGGCTGGTGAGTCCAGTACTGTAAGCGTTTTACGCACACTACGTGAAGCGCATGAGCTCCGAAGCGGGGCAAGGTATGGGCAGCGAGCGTGCTGAAAAGCGAATGAGGGTTTGCCGAACCACTAGTCAACTGGCGTGCCACAATGAACCGCACTCGTACGCAAAGGATACGAAGAAATAAGAGTTTCACCAGAGTTATTGCGTAAGTCCTAAAACTCTGGACTTTGGACTTCGCGTAGCGGTTTAGAAATTCCACATGAAATTTAGATAAAATGTAATGCCATTTTGGCAGCACTTCTCATGACCTCATCTGCGTCGTTTGACACATTAGAGTCTCTCCAAACGGATATCGCTAAATTATTTGAACACTTACCTACGTCAAAGCATCAGCAATATATTATCCAGGCGCTATCGACGATAGTGCGTCTGGCTCAGAAGAGTGAAGAAATTGAACGTCTCGATTGGAAGATATTGTCCACTGCTTTAGCAGACATGGAGCACGGTTTCCAGCTGTTTTATGCTTATCGACACGTTCGCAAAGTCACAATTTTTGGTTCTGCTCGTCTATCGCCAGAAACACCAGAATACCGCATGGCGTACGAATTTGCTCGCTATGTTTGTCGATTGGGGTTTATGGTGATGACAGGCGGTGGTGGCGGAATTATGCAAGCGGGTAACGAAGGTGCTGGACGAGAAAATTCTTTTGGTTTAAATATTCAACTCCCTTTTGAGCAAGAGGCAAACCCGGTTATTCAGGGAGATCCGAAGCTCATTAACTTCAAGTATTTTTTCACCCGCAAGCTGTTTCTCCTGAAAGAAAGTGATGCTATAGCCTTGTTTCCAGGTGGTTTTGGAACACAAGACGAAGCTTTTGAGTGCATGACCTTAAGCCAGACAGGTAAGTTTGGTCCGGTACCTTTAGTTTTAATCGACCACCCTGGAGGTGATTACTGGCGGTCTTGGAGCGAATACATCGAGAAGCAACTCGTGCAAAAAGGTCTAGTAAGTCCTGATGACCCCAGCCTTTACACAGTGACAGACAACTTGGATGTGGCTTGCAAAGCCATTACCAGCTTTTACCAAGTCTATCATTCCTGCCGCTACGTAGGCGATCGCTTAATCATTCGTCTTAAGTCAGACTTATCAGATGCTGAGGTCGAACAACTCAATGCTGACTTCAGCGACATTCTGGTTACAGGACAAATTGAAAAAAGTCAGGCTTTACCACAAGAAGCCCAAGATGAAACTTTTGGGCTACCTCGCCTGATTTTATACTTTAATCAAAGAGATTTAGGGCGATTGTACCAGCTGATCAAAGTGATTAACCACATGGGTACTCCCTCGCCCGAGGAAAAGGCGCATCCGGAGAGGAAGTAGGGAGGAAGTAGGGGAGCAGGGAGCAGGGAGCAGGGAGCAGGGAGCAGGGGGATAAAATACAGCTTTATCTTTTTCATCTCCCTCATCCTCCTCATCCTCCTCATCTCCCTCATCCTCCTCATCTCCCTCATCCTCCTCATCCTCCTCATCTCCCTCATCCCCCTCATCTCCCAAGCACTGTATTAGCTATCGCTGAGCACCCAATTTACGAGAGTACGAACGCCAAAGCCAGTCGCACCGGGACCGTTGTAGCCATTTTCTTTTTCTGTCCAAACTGGACCTGCAATGTCTAAGTGCGCCCAAGGAGTTTCTTTGACGAATTGCTTGAGGAATAAAGCCGCAGTAATTGAACCGCCGGGACGTGGTCCAGTATTTTTCATGTCGGCAATACCAGATTTCAGCCCTTCAAAGTATTTTTCTTCCATTGGCAAGCGCCAAAACTTTTCCCCTGAGGCTTCAGCCGCTTTCTCTACCTGCTTAACTAAAGCATCATCGGGAGAGAACAAACCAGCAATGTCATCTCCTAAGGCAATGACACAAGCACCCGTGAGAGTGGCTAAATCAATAATTGCATCGACTCCTAGCTTCTCAGTAAATACCAAGGCATCTGCTAGAGTCAAACGTCCTTCTGCATCGGTATTATTGACTTCAATAGTTTTGCCGTTGGAAGCTGTCAAAATGTCGCCTGGGTGCATGGCACGACCGCTGATCATATTCTCTGTCACAGCGGAGATGAAGTGAACTTCGACATCTGGTTTAAGTTGACCAATCGCTTTAGCAGCTCCTAAAGTTGCGGCAGCACCACCCATGTCAATTTTCATGGTTTCAATGCCGCTACCTGCTCCTTTAATGTTAAGTCCACCAGAGTCGAAGGTTAAACCTTTGCCGATAATCGCTAGCTTACGTTTTGGTGTTCCTTCTGGCTTATAAGTTAAGTGAATAAACTTAGGTGGCAGTTCAGAAGCTTTTGCTACTCCCAAAAAAGCTCCCATACCTAATTTTTCACAGTCTTCCTGTTCTAGGATTTCTATTTGCAAACCGTGATCCGAGGCGATCTGTTGAGCAGTTTCCGCCATAGTAATCGGCGTTACCGCGTTCGCTGGTGCTGCAACCAACTGCCGTGCCAAGAATACACCAGCGGCAATTTGATTGGCGCGGGTAATGGCTGCTTCCTGTCCACCCAGTCCTAGTAAATCGACTGTTTCGACTTGTGATCCTTTATCCTCTGGTTCCGATTTAAAGCGATTATCCTGGTATAGTGCTAATTGAACTCCTTCGGCGATCGCTTGCGCGGTTTGTGTTGGATCGTTGTTCCAAATTGGCAGGCTAATCCCCAAAGTTTTGGTCTTTTGCTTTTTAGCTAACCTGGCTGCAGTGGCTGCGGCTCTGCGCAAGCTGTCTAATTTTAGAGCCTCGGGTTTCCCTAAACCTACCAGTATAATTTTACGAACTGGGCTATTAGCACCTACTCGGGTGACAACACTGCTGCCTTGTTTGCCCTTAAATTCCTCTTCGGTTATGAGTTCTTTTATACTACCAGCCAAGTTTTCATCTAAAGTTGCAAGTTCGCCAGTTAACTCTACTGCATCTTCAAATAATCCAATTACTAAACCATCCCCCGTCCATTCTAGTAGGGGAGTATCAGTCGCACGAATGTCCATTTCCTGTATTCTGTGTCAAACTTCTTGTACCAGTATTGCGCAAAATATGCGCTTTATGCTAATTGGAAAGATGGGGGAGAGAGCGAAGCAACTATTGAGGGAGGGAGGGAGTGAGGGAGTGAGGGAGTTAGGGAGTGAGGGAGTTAGGGAGCACCCAGTGCAGCGGAGAATAATTTTTGACTAATGAAAATGTAGAGACGCGCCATGGCGCGTCTCTACAAATAACCAATGACTAATTCTGCGACTACATTTGCTAGGTGATCTGGCATCACGGGCTTAGAGAGATGTCTTTGGAAACCTGCTGCAAGTGCAAGGCTACGATCCCTGTCTCCAGCATATGCCGTTAGGGCGATCGCCGGAATGTCTCCTCCCTGTTCGCGTGGCAATGCCCTAATTTGGCGGATCAGGCTGTAGCCATCTTCTTCTGGCATACCAATATCGCTAATGAGCACATCTGGTTGGAATGTGGTCAGAACTTCTAGCGCTGAGGAAACGGAGGTGACAGCAGTGGCGATCGCTCCAAAATCTTGCAAAGCGAATACCAAAAAATCTCGTGAGTCAGCGTCATCATCGACCACCAAGATGCGCACTCCTTCTAACGGAGATGATGGGGTGTTGGGCTGAGCAGGTAATGAGGGAAAAGAATTTTTCCCCCCATCTTTTCCTTTTCCCTTTTGCTTATCTTTTTTCTCAAGGAGTGGCAATTGCACCGTAAATGTTGCTCCTTGTTTTTCTCCTGAACTCTGTGCGCTGACAGTTCCACCATGCAGTTCTACCAAGTGACGTACAATTGCTAAACCTAATCCTAAACCGCCGTGTTTACGAGTGGTAGAACCATCTGCCTGACGAAAGGAGTCAAACACGTAAGGAAGAAAGTCGGGGCTGATACCAATGCCTGTGTCTCTTACTGTAATTTTGGCATAGTTTACCGAGTCGGAAGTCGCGAATGAGGATGAGGGGGATGAGGAGGATGAGGGGGATGAGGAGGATGTTACTCCCTTATCTCCCTCATCTCCCTCATCTCCCCCATATCTCTCATCTACCCATTCGAGATCCACTTCTACGAGTCCTCCGTGTGGAGTAAACTTGATAGCATTAGACAGGAGATTCCAAACAATTTGCTGTAATCGGTTGGGATCGCCTAAAACAAGGAATTTTGGCTTTTGGATTGTGGATTGGGGAGGTAAAGAGAATTCTCCTTGTGCGCTTGTGATTTTGTCTTCGGTTGCTAATCCAGAATTTAAAATTGTAAATTGCAAATCGATTGATTTGGCTTGAGCTGCTAGACGCATCGTGTCAATTGCGGCTTCAATTGCTGGAATCAGATTTGTTGGGTAAGGACGCAGGGTGAGTTTCCCACTTATTATGCGAGATACATCTAGCAAATCTTCTATAAGTTGTGTCTGTAACTTGGCGTTGCGCTCAATTGTTTCCAAAGCACGACTTAAGCTTGTTGCATCCAATGTGCGGCTGCGTAGTATTTTTGCCCAACCCAAAATGGCATTGAGTGGCGATCGCAATTCATGGGAAAGCACTGCTAGAAACTCGTCTTTAATTCGGTTTGCCTGTTCTAATTCTTCTTTTTGTTGCCGTAACTGAGCTTCATTTATCTGTAATGCCTGCTCTGCCAGCTTATAATTTGTCACGTCACGACCAATCGTCAGTAATGATTGGACCGTTCCATTTTGTGTATATTCCGGCACTATACGTGTTTGGTAGTAAATGCGTCCTTTTGATCCGGTAAAATCGAACTCCATCGAGCACCCAACTCCTGTGGCAAACACTTGGCGCAATTTTGCTTGCCAAGTCGCTACTTCCTCTGGATATCCCATTTCGGCAACAGTTTTGCCAATCCATTTTTCTAGGGGTATCCCGGTTACTAGTTCTATTGCGGGATTTACGTAGCAGTAGCGGAGTTCTGTATCAATCCGGGCAATCACGTCGGGTGAATTTTCTGCTAAAGCTCTAAATTCCTGCTCGCGGCGGTACAGTTCTGCTTCGGCAATTTTGCAGGCGCGTTGATATTGGGCTTCGCGCAGTGCACGGCGTACCGAAGGGACTAGACGGTCTAACCGTTGCTTGAGAACATAATCAGTTGCGCCGCTTTTAAGGGTTTCAATGGCGACTTCCTCGCCCATTGTTGCGGTAACAAAAATGAAGGGAATATCTGGGCAGTGATGCTGCGCCATCTCTAGAGCTGTTATACCGTCAAACCCAGGTAAGGAATAATCTGAAAGAATTAAGTCAAAGCCATCTTGCTCCAACGCTGTCTGGAATTCAGCTTGCGTCTTCACATGCACCTGTTCGCAGGCAATACCGCCTTCGTTGAGCAGGGCATGGATCAGTTCTGCATCCAGCAAACTATCTTCGAGCAAGAGAATCCTTAGACCTGACATTGCTATATTCCTGCTACTCCTTGAGTACTCCGTGCCGGAGGGATGGAACCGGGGGGCGGTTCATTAATTATTGCCCAAAATAACCCAAGTCCTTTAATGACTTCAACAAATTCATGAAAATCGATAGGCTTAACGACGTAGCCGTTGACGCCAAGGTCGTAACAGCGAGCCAGATCCTGCTCCTCTCGGGAGGAGGTCAATACGACCACCGGCACGATTCTCAATCCTGGATCTGCCTTGAGTTGCGTCAGGACTTCTATGCCATCAACTTTTGGCAATTTGAGATCCAGCAGCACCACAACGGGATGACCCTCACGACGCAAACGATACAAACCTCGACGATACAGGTAATCCAATGCTTCTTCGCCGTCACGGACGACAACGACTTCATTGCCCAAATGGTTTTCTGCTAGTGAAGTCAGGATTAACTCAACGTCGTTAATGCTGTCTTCAACTAGGAGAATGCGCTTTAGTTCCATCGTATACTCTCTACTCTCCACTTCTCACTCCAGACCTCCTTGGTAGCGAAAAATAAAAGGTCGCGACCTTGTCTATTTCACTTTCTGCCCAGACGCGTCCGCCATGACGGTGAATAATGCGTTGGACATTTGCCAATCCTACACCCGTGCCTTCAAACTGTGGGTCGCTGTGCAACCGTTGAAAAACGCCAAATAATTTGTGAGCGTATTTCATATCGAAACCAATGCCGTTATCTCGCACGAAGAATACCACTTCTTGCTCACTGCTGGTACTGCCTACAGTAATTTCTGTTATGGAGCGGGTTTTGCTATACTTAAGAGCATTTTCCAGCAGATTACGCAGAACCAGCCGCAACATTGAGGGATCACCATATACTTGAGGCAAGGATTCTATTTGCCAAAAAACTTCGCGGTTTCTATTTTCTGATATGAGATCGCGTTGCACCTCTTGCACGAGTAGATTCATGTCAGTCGTGGTATGACGCATTTCAGAGCGCCCAACACGGGAGAAGGTTAACAAATCATCGATTAATTTACCCGCTTGTTTGGTGGCTTCGGTGATGATGTTCACGTAACGCTGGCTGGTGTCATCCAGTCCTGTTGACCCAAGGCGTTTTTGCAGCAAGTCTACAAATCCTGTAATATGCCGCAGCGGTGCCCGCAGGTCATGGGAAACTGAGTAGGAGAAGGATTCTAGTTCTCTGTTGGCAGCTTCTAGTTGAGCTGTGCGCTGTTTTACCCGTTGTTCCAAAGTTTCGTTAATTTGGCGAATTTGAGCCTCGGCTTGCTTACGGTCTTCAATATCAATACAAGAGCCGATGTAACCAAGAAACTCACCTGCCGGGGTGAACCGAGGCACACCAATATCTAAAAGCCAACGATACTCTCCATCAAAGCGTTGCAGGCGGTACTCCATTCGGAATTCTTGGCGGGCATCAAATGCATGAGTATATGTTTCCAGACAGCGCACCATATCATCAGGATGGACGCCTTGAACCCAACCATCACCGAATTCCTGCTCCAACGTCCGCCCAGTAAAATCTAACCAAGGTTTATTGAAGTAGGTACAGAGTTTATCCGTACCAGACATCCAAACCATCATCGGAGCAGTATCTGTGACATGGCGAAAGCGCTGCTCGCTTTCCATAAGGGCTTCGGCTCGTTTGCGTTCACGCAGTGCAGCGTTTCGCTGTTCGCTGATGTCGATAGTAATGCCGTCAAAGCGTTTTGGTGTGCCACCTGCATCACAAAAGGTGCGCCCAATCGCCCGAATCCAGCGTACTTCTCCATCTGGGGCAACTGTGCGGTAGTCAATATCATAGCCACCAGCTTGCTCAATAGAGGCTTGAATTGCCTGCCGTGTGGGTTCCCGGTCATCAAAATGCAGCAGTTGATAAAATAAATCGATAGTGACTTCGGCATCGGGTGGTAGACCAAAATGCGCTTTGCACTGGTCATTCCAAATTAGCTTGTCCAGTGGTAAGTTGCAGTACCACAAACCAAGTTCGGCTCCCTGAATAACCAAATCCAGACGTTCTGTACTAATTCGCAGAGCATCTGCCTGTTCTCGCAGCGTCTGCTCTATCTGTTTGCGCTCAGTAATATCATGGGCAACCGCATACACCAACTTTAACTCAACATCAGGAACAGAATTCCAAACCAGCCATTTGTAGGAACCATCTTTGCAGCGGTAGCGATTCTCGAAATTGACGGTAATGGCTCCCGTTGTCAGCTTCTCAACTTCTTTTAAGGTTTTTGCCCGGTCTTCTGGATGGACAAACTCAATAAATGGTGTGGTTAGCAATTTTGCCTGAGTATAGCCGAGAATTTTTTCACACGCTGGATTTAATCGCTTGAAGTAGCCATCAAACCCAGCAATGCAAAGCATATCAGCCGATAGCGTAAAGAAGCGATCGCGTTCTGCTTCTGCTCGCTTGCGTTCGCTGATGTCCAAAATGAAGGCGATCGCCTCTTCCTGTTTCTCCCCAGCTAAGGCAAACCCAACCAACACGGGAACACGAGTGCCATCTTTGCGGATATATTCTTTCTCATAAGGAGGATAGACTTTCTTGACTTTTGCCTCGGCGATCGCCGCTTCATCGAACGGCAGATACTCTGGTGGCGTTATATCAGTCCAGCGCACTCCACCGTCTAAAAAATCTTTGCGGCTATAGCCAAGAATATGCAAGTAGGCATCGTTTACCTCACTGAGTCCCCCGTACACATCGCCATACTGAATACCAATGATGTCTGAGTCTACAAATAGCCGCAGCCGCGCTTCGCTTTGACGCAATGCTTGTTCTGTCCGTTTTTGGTCATCGATATCTGTACACGTGCCAAACCACTTGAGAATTGTGCCGCCTTCATCACGTAATGGTAAAGCTTGTGCTAGATGCCAACGGTAAACGCCATCAACTCGTTTGACACGGCACTGTACCTCAACTCGGTTTCCTGTCTTAAGCCCGGTTGTCCATTTTTCTACGGCTTTTGGCAAGTCGTCGGGATGAACTACCTGCTGCCAATTGGACACCAAAGTTTTTTCAAGTCTAAGTCCAGTGTAGTCTAGCCAGCGCTGATTGAAGTATTCTACAAAGCCATCGGGACGCGTAATCCAAACCATCTGAGGAACGTTTTCGGCAAGCAGCCGATAGCGTTCTTCACTTTCGCGTAGTGCTGCTTCTACTTGTTTGCGTCCAGTTATATCGCGGTTGACTTCCAAAAACCCAACGAGTTCACCCTGCGAATTGTGAATCGCAACCTGACGGCTTTCTACCACAATTTGCGTCCCGTCTTTGCGCGTGTGAATCAGTTCGCTTTCCCAGCACCCTGTTTGCTGTAAGGCTGTATCAATGTTTTCAACCCCACCTTCTGGTACTTGGGTTTGCAAGAACTTATGGTTCACCTGTCCTATGGCTTGTGCTTTTGAGTAGCCATACATTTCCTCGCTTGCTCGATTCCAGTAGGTAATGACATTTTGGGCATCACGAACAAAGATTGCCTCATAAGTTAGTTCCAACAGTTCGGCTTGCTCTTGCAGCGTCGCGGCTTGCTGCTTTAGCTTCTGCAATATCTGTTTGCGTTCCCCATCCACCTGGTTCATAAACCTAGCATTACGCCAAATCAGCGCCAAAAACATCACATCCAGGGACACCACGAGCAGCGATATGCTAAAGTTGGGGTCGTATTGTTTTGCCCTTTGACCTAGAAGAATCAACCAGCCGAGAATTAGGGGGAGCACGATCGCACTTGGTATGAGTTGACGGGCGATCGCGCCGCCGTTCAGTTCACTAGTAATTATTTGCATGAACCCGCGATCAGGATGGGTGTACAACACTCCCACACAAAGCACCCCAAACGCCAGTGCTGTGTGTAACGCCATTGAGGTAGTATAAACGCCGAACTGGTAAAAATTTTTCATCCCGTAGGCATAGCCAACAAATGCTTGCAAAGAAATGAAAGCGACAATCAAGCTCAAACCCTGAGCCAGCCAATAACTGCGGTGAGTCTTCTGCCCCAACAGCCATAGTGCCACACCTGATAGGAGAAAATTAACGGCGGTATTTGCCCCCATCCGACCTAGATGAGATGTTTCTACAGCTTCTAGCGAGTCACGAAACAGCAGTTCGTCAATTCCCAAATTCAACCCAAATAGGTATTGACATAATGTCAGGAAGCCTATGATTGTAACTGCGATTGCGCATCCTTGGGCAATGAGGAGTGAGGATGAGCGAGTGAGGGAGTGAGGGAGTGAGGAAGTGAGGGAGTGAGGGAGTGAGGGGGATGAGGGGGATGAGGAATTTATCCCTCTTACCCCCCTTATATCGGTTGACAAAAGCCAAAGTGACAGCCCAGAGAGCAACAAAGCGATCGCTGTATTGACTTTCATTGTAACGAGTCCTGGCATTACACTTTTTAGCAGGGCAATGTCAAATACCCAGCCACTCAATACGACACAAGCAATGAAAATCACAAAGGCACTTGCAGCTTGTGCAACGGTTATGGTAGAGGTGAAGTTACGCATACTTCACCCCAACTTCAGCCTTCAGTTGTTTAATATAATAATTGCAGGACATAGTTTCCTACATTGCTTAGCCAAATGAAACACTTTAAAAGTGTTCCTAAAATCAACCTTAGGATTGATGGCAATGTTTATGGATTTACCTTGAGATAGATTTCTTGATTTTTTCCGTAAAAAATTTTGAGTACATATGAACAAAAAACCCGGTTTTTTTGGAAAACCGAGTTTGTTGATGAAGGGTTATTTCTATCCAAAAAGCCACAAAGCAAGAACAAAAGGTTACTTGTTATTAACAAAGTTTTTTGATGTATTCACACTCAATGCAATAGAATTAACATCAAGGTCAAATTTAGTGGCTATTGCTTGAATGATATTTTGTTCAACTGGTGTTGTCTCACCGTTCATTTGGGCAATTCTGTAACATTGAGCCAACAAGGGTACAGCAAAATCACGGTTAAGTTGATTGAGAAGTGTATCCAAAGGTTGAGGTGATTTGATGTTTTGAGAGATTGCTTGCAAGGAGGTAGAACTTAAGTTCAAAGCTTGCAACTCAGGCAAAATGTCTTCCCATGTTTTTTCTGGATGGCTGGCAAGGATCATGTGAACCAAGATTTGATCCATTAACGCTTCTTGACCTAGGGCTTTTTGCAGATAATTTTCGCTTTGTTGTTTTAACTCTGTCAGCGTCTGTTGGGAAGTAAGCGCCTTTGATTCATCTAGCTTCGCTTCATAAAATCGACACGCCGCATACCCCAATGAATAAATCATCGTTGCATTAGAACTAGCACCAATCATTGCACCAGCAAAAGGTATATTTCGCAGCAAACCTAAACCTGTTGCTTTCAAAAGACGACCGCCACCCAACGCCAAACCAAAAATCCCCAACACTTCTCCCTTACGGGAAGGGTCTTTCAAATCCAACCCATAAACAGCAGCAATTTGATAAACCATTTCTGACTGCAACTCTGTGGTAGCTGCTAAATCAATTGCCAATAAAGCCGCCGCGAATCCAGGTAAAATACTAGTTGCCAATCCAATACCGCCTGCCTTTGTTGCTTTCTCAACCATGATCCGGTGGGCAAGCTGGCTAGGAGATTCATTAGGATATTTTTCCTTAAGCTTTTTGGCTGCTGCTTCCGCTTTGTCCAAATTAACGTTATCAACAGAACCAAGCAGCCAATTCAAATTTAAGACTCCAGATAGTTTGCGGATCAGCCAGATTTCACTCAAACGATTGACGACCTTTCCTGCTGTTTGAGTCCCTTGCGAAATCAACTGGTTTGTTTGTTTTGCTGCTGCTTCTTTGACCCCAACGACTTTTTCTGCTACGCCTTTTCCAGCTTCCAAGAAGGATTTTAAAAAAGATTCTCTATCTTTTTGCGGAACCTTGGTCAACTGATTATCGGCTTGTTGTGATGCCGAAGCGGGTGAATTCACGGTTTTTTGTTGGGGTTCGGTTTTCATTTTTCAGCCACCTAGCAAACATCTTTCTATTTTGTTTGTAGCTTTGGTGCCATTGCTTTTTCCTCTCTCTGTAAGCACAATTTGTCGAATATCTTTCGTGGTTTATCCACACCATTAGTCTAATAAACGTTCATCAAAGGTACGACAACAGCCAACACCGACTGTTGTAAAGTATTCGTTAGGGCTGTCAACACTCTACAATCAAGAGTCAAAAACTCTCGACGTGTTAAATATTGTGAGGTTTTATGAATCATTAAGGATTTCTATAATAAATCAAAAAAAGAGTGCCGAAACCCGCTTAGTTATGCAATTGTTAAAGATATACTAGTTCTTGTTTTCAGCCATATCTCACTTGCTTTGTCAGTAACCACCGATTCATGAATGTCAACGAGTTTTCTTTGCAGATCAAGGTATGGCGCTCACAATTGGCTGGACTGCTTGAGCATACTCAGAAATCGACAGCCCCAAAGAAACTTCTGAGCAAAGCGTTGGAAGAGCTACACATCGCTGTAGAAGAACTGATGGTAGCCGAGGAAGAACTACGCCAGCAGAATGATTGGTTGGAAAACGCTCAAAAGTTGGTGGAAGCAGAACGTTGCCGTTACCAAGAATTGTTAGAGTTTGCACCTGATGGCTATTTACTCACAGATCACAATGGAGTCATCGAAGAAGCTAACAGCGCCGCTGCTATCCTCCTGAAGGTTTCGCCGCATTTGTTGGTAGGCAAACTCCTAGTCACCTTTATTCCCCTTACAGAACGACAAAGTTTTCGCTCTCATCTGAACAAGCTTCATCGGCAAGAGAAATTACACGAGTGGGAAGTACGCTTTAAACCCCGTAAATGTGAGCCTGTTGAGGTTGCCATAACAATGGCAGCTGTGCGCGATCGCTCTGGAAACCTGATTGCTATACGCTGGCTATTACGTGATATCAGGGAACGCAAACTCTTAGAGTTGGAACGCATCGAGCTTTTAGCGCGCGAACAACAAGCAAGGAAAGAGGCTGAAGTAGCACGCGCACGAATGACTAATATTCTCGAAAGTATTACTGACGCTTTTGTCACTATAGACACCGAGTGGCGCTACACTTATGTGAATTCTCAGGCAGAAAAACTTTTAGGAAAAAGTGCTAGCGAGCTAACTGGTTTGATAGTGTGGGAGGTATTCCCTGATACTGTCAATTCACAATCATATACACTGTTTCATCAAGCAGTAGAACAGCAGGTGAGTGTCACCTATGAAGAGTTTTTCCCAATATTCAACAAGTGGTTCGCTGTTCGCTTGTATCCATCTTCAGATGGTCTATCGGTTTACTTTTTAGATATTACAGAGCGCAAGCAGACAGAGAAGGCTTTGCGGCAAAGCGAATCTCGGTTTAGGCGTTTGGTTGAGTCCAACATCTTTGGCAGCACAGTCATGGATTTTCTTGGCAACATCACAGAAGCTAACGATGCTTTTCTTTTGATGGTCGGTTACACAAAAGAAGATTTACGTGCTGGCAAGCTGCAATGGATAGATATGACTCCTAGAGGATACTTAGGTTTAGATAAGCAGGCGATCGCACAGGTGAAAAAATCTGGCAGTTGCAACCCTTATGAAAAAGAGTTTATATGCAAAGATGGCAGCCGCGTCCCCATTCTTATTGGGATGGCTTTATTAGAAGGTTGTGTTGATTGTTGCATCTGCTTTGTTCTTGATCTAACCCCGACGAAGCAATTGGAAAAGGCTTTGCGGCAACAAGCTGCGGAATTGGCTCAGGCAAACCGCACCAAAGATGAGTTTTTAGCCGTAGTCTCACACGAGTTGCGATCGCCCCTCAGTGCTATCTTGGGCTGGGTACAAACACTACAAAATGGCTCTTTAAATCCAGCCACAACCGCACGCGCTATAGAGAAAATCGAGCATAGCACCCGAACACAAATACAGCTAGTCGAGAATCTTCTGGATATTTCCCAAATTATTACAGGCAAGTTGCAGATGAACCTTGTTTCAATTGCACTTGCCCCTATCATCGAAGCAGCGATTGATCATGTCCGTCCTGCTGCTGATACCAAGCAAATTCAACTTCACTCAAACTTAGATCCAAGGGTAGGCAGAGTGTTAGGCGATCCCAAGCGCTTGCAGCAAATCATGTTGAATCTGCTATTTAATGCTATTAAGTTCACACCGCAGGGGGGAAGGGTAGAAGTAGATCTCGAATGGGTAGATGGGGGAGATGGGGGAGATGAGGGAGATAAGGGAGTAACATCCTCCTCATCCTCCTCATCCTCCTCATCCTCCTCATCCTCCTCATCCTCCTCATCCTCCCCGCTCCCGACTCTACACTGCCTAAACTATGCCAGAATTACAGTGACAGATACAGGCATTGGTATCAACCCTGAATTTCTACCATTCGTCTTCGAGCGCTTTCGCCAAGCTGATAGCACAATGACAAGGTCATACGGTGGTATGGGATTAGGTTTGGCTATTGTGCGCCATCTGGTAGAAATGCATAGTGGGACTGTTCGCGTAGCTAGTCCGGGGGTAGGACTGGGTACGACGTTTACAGTTGAACTTCCATGCGACAGTTGCGACAGTAAAGCCCGTTTTTCTAATTAAACTGATGAACTAACTGTTCCGCCCGTCAATCTGAGCGATCGCCTCTCCTCCTACCCCAGCGCTTCAACTGTTTGGGCGCTACTTTCTAAAAAATTGTTAGCTTTCATAATTTCATAAAGATTCGTATCTGTTTCTAATAAGCAAGCGTGTCCGCTTTGTGGTAGTACCACCATTTTGGCGTTAGGCAAGATATTGACTAAACGTCTTGCTTCATCCAGAGAAGGTAAAAGTCGGTCGTTGGCACCGGCAATCACCAAAACGGGTTGAGTGAGGTGACGTAATTCCACATCATCGACATGAAACTCTCTGAGTAAAGAGATTCGCCAAAGGACAGTTTGTGGTGGTACGGTGCGCATGGTTTTCAGGAGTTCTTGTCTATCACTCCTGGAAATACGTGCCAAAGCTGCTAAAAACGGCAATAAACCGAATGCACCGATGTCATAAAGGTTGGATGGGACTAAGTAAGTCAGTTGAGACGTCCAAGTTAACAAAGGGCGAAGATTAAAGGCACTGGCTGAGTTAATCAGAACAATGCGCTTAAAGAGCTGGGGTGCTTTGATCGCTACTTTCTGCGCCAAACAACCCCCAAAAGATTCTCCACACAAGTAAACAGGACGTTGGGAGCTTTTTTCTAATTCTGCATGGATCAAGTCCAATACGTTATTCGCTAACTCATCCCAACTGGTAAGGTCTTCCCTTGGAATTGCTAAACAACGGACATCAAAGCCGGCTTCTAATCCAGCAGTTTGCGATCGCAATAGTTGACCGGTTCCATCCATCCCTGGCAAATATACAAACAACGGAAACTCTGGCTGGAGTCTTTTAGGTGTGAGGAAACACGGCTTTAGCTCAACTTTTGGAATAGTCATGAGTCAACAGTCATTAGTCATCAGTCATGAGTTAACAGTCATCAGTCATTTGTTATTTGTCAATAGTTATTCGCTGGCTAAGGACAAAGCATATTGGACTAATGACAAAGGTTCTTAGTAGCAACCTTCATGTAGTAACTTTGCAATTTCAGAGTGACAATGATTTGTCAATTCCGTCACCACAGTTTTTGCTTTTTTCCCTTGGTATTTTTCTTTTTGTAGAGGCTTAATCCAATATGGGCGACCAATCAATACGGCGACACGACGATATGTGACTAACGGATGCCAACCTGGTTGATTAAATAAAGGTTCTGAAGGGTCAAACAAACTTAATACCCTCAAAGGTACGGCAGATGTGTTAACTTCTTCAAGGGACGCTATTGCAATTGGCAAAATTGCTAAATCCTGCACTTGGGCTCGCAATGCCAAATGAGCAAAACCTCGTTGAAATTCGCCCACTCGATTGGGCTGGGTAAATTCCACCATCGGTTTTGTGCCTTCCGGAAAAACTCCTACTATTTGCTTTGACTGCAACAGGAGTTGTGACTGCTGAAAAAAGCTTTGCTGCCGCTGTTGGTTTGCCTCCTCTAGGGGAAAACAGCCTAATTGTCCCGTGACAATCTCCCGCATTATTGGCACTTGCCCCATGTAGTGATGGCAAGCAAAGCGAATCGGATTTGATAGCGCCGCCATTAAAATTGGTGCATCCATAAAACTGCGGTGATTGCTCACTACTAACACACTGGCATCTTGGGGAATGCGATCCTCGTAATAACGAAATATTTTGGTTGATAGCGCCGCCAGTAACCAGCGAGAAATCTCAAGGGGGCTACTTACACTCATGTCTTTTCAATATAAATTTTCCGAAAATTTCGCAGCTAAACTTGATGAAATTTTTACATTTCTTTACTAATAAGGACGACTGTCTTAAGGTAGAAATGTCAGAGCAACAAAATCGTTAAAACCCATTGTGCAGCCATAGGTTTATCCTTTAATAATGTGAAATGTAATGACAAATTTTTTGTGGATATTAACAGGGATTTCTTGTCTTTTTTATAGAAATTAACTGAATTTATACCTATCATAAAAAAAATTAAACCAGAGAAATTTGCTATTATGAAGATATTGATTGAAAATATGAGAGTTATGTTATATAATGACGTGGTTTTAGCAAAAGAAGTAAGATAGAAAACATTTTTTACAAGTCGTTTTTTATTCTCCATGAATCAAGTGAATAAAACAGAAAAGACATTTGCACTCACAACGCCGCTATATTATGTAAACGATTTACCCCACATCGGCAGTGCTTATACAACCATGGCAGCAGATGTGGTGGCGCGATTTCACAGACTTTTAGGGCATAGGGTGCTGCTGATTACGGGGACAGATGAGCATGGGCAAAAAATTCAGCGGACAGCCGAGAGTAAAGGGCGATCGCCACAAGAATATTGCGATGAGATTGTGCCTAGTTTCGTTTCTTTATGGCAGTTGCTGAACATTCAATATGATCGCTTTAGTCGCACCACAGCTCCTCGTCATGAGGCGATCGTCAAAGAATTCTTCCAGAGACTGTCCAAAGCAGGGGACATCTACTTGGGACAACAACAAGGCTGGTACTGCGTCTCCTGTGAAGAATTCAAAGAAGAAAGGGAACTGTTAGAAGGACACCGCTGTCCTATCCACACAAACAAAGAAGTCGAGTGGCGAGACGAGCAGAACTATTTCTTCCGTTTATCTAAATATCAAGAGAAACTGCAAGCACTTTACGACTCTCGACCGGATTTTATCCAACCAGAGAGTCGTCGAAATGAAGTCCTCAACTTTGTCAATCAAGGGTTGCAGGACTTTTCCATTTCGCGGGTGAATCTAGATTGGGGTTTTCCAGTACCAACGGATCCCAAGCACACCCTTTATGTTTGGTTTGATGCGCTTTTAGGTTATGTCACCGCATTGTTAGAACCGGACGAAGAACCAACTTTAGAAAATGCCC
The DNA here is from genome assembly GCF_963920835.1 of Scytonema sp. PCC 10023. Classification (NCBI taxonomy): domain Bacteria; kingdom Bacillati; phylum Cyanobacteriota; class Cyanophyceae; order Nostocales; family Scytonemataceae; genus Scytonema; species Scytonema sp. PCC 10023. The sequence continues at coordinate 53,565 of NZ_CAWUDP010000022.1, read as the reverse complement.
TAGCTAAATGGTGGCCTGTAAACCTGCACCTAATTGGTAAGGACATCCTGCGCTTCCACACAATTTCCTGGCCCGCAATGTTGATGTCAGCTGGTTTGCCATTGCCAGATCGAGTTTTTGTGCATGGCTTTTTAACCAAAGATGGTCAGAAAATGGGCAAAAGTTTGGGTAATACCCTTGATCCTGTAGCGCTGGTGGAGCGGTATGGTAGTGATGCGGTTCGTTATTACTTTCTTAAGGAAATCGAATTTGGCAAGGATGGAGACTTTAATGAAAGTAGATTCATTAATGTTCTAAATGCAGATTTGGCAAATGATTTAGGTAATTTGCTAAACCGCACTCTAAACATGGTGAAGAAATACTGTGCTGGAAATGTGCCGCCAATCACAAATGAAGATATTCCTATTGACAATCCGTTAAAAGCCATTGGTTTACGTCTTGCGGAACAGGTGGAAAATGCTTATAAAACGCTAGCTTTCAATCAAGCTTGCGAGGCTATCCTTTCACTGGTGCAAGCCAGCAATAAGTTTATTGATGATCAAGCACCTTGGTCATTGTATAAACAAGGACAGCAACAAGCAGTAGAACAAGTGCTGTATGCAGTTCTTGAATCAGTCAGACAAGCAGGTTATCTCCTGTCTCCGCTAATTCCGGATATAAGTAGCGATATTTACCAGCAATTGGGCTACGGAATAAATTTTAATGAACAAATAAAAACTGCCATAGCCGCTCCTTTTGCCATTCATGGCACATGGGGGGTGCTAACCAATCAAAAAAAGCTGGGTGAACCTCGACCAATCTTTAAGCGAATAGAACCTCCTAAAAACAATTAGTTGTTTCAAATTTCAATTACTGATTTTGTCTGGATTTATCGGGACTAAATTTATTTGTCCTGAAAGATTATCATAAGCGGCTCTAACCTTGCATCTAAAAGTAGACAATTAAGTATCAATTATTACATTTGATAAAAGAGGTATGACAACAATGTTGAATAATCTGGAAAACGACTCGATATTTACGCCAGAGCAAGTTTTAGAAAATCGGGGTCGTGTTGCCATATTTATTGATGGCTCAAATTTATTTTATGCAGCGCTACAACTAGGAATTGAAATTGATTACACAAAGCTGTTATGTAGATTAACCGCTGGCTCTAGACTGCTGCGAGCCTTCTTTTACACTGGAGTAGACCGCACAAACGAAAAACAGCAGGGTTTTCTGTTGTGGATGCGGCGCAATGGGTATCGAGTCATTGCTAAGGATTTGGTACAGTTGCCCGATGGCTCCAAAAAAGCCAACTTAGATGTAGAAATTGCCGTCGATATGATGGCTTTAGTAGATTCCTATGATACAGCAGTGTTAGTCAGTGGGGATGGAGATCTGGCTTATGCAGTCAATTCTGTGAGCTATCGTGGTGTCAGGGTAGAAGTGGTGAGCTTGCGCTCAATGACGAGCGACAGTTTGATCAATGTTAGCGATCGCTATATTGATTTAGAAGCGATAAAAGACGATATTCAAAAAACCCCTCGCCAAAGCTATCCTTATCGACCATTAAGTATGGGTTTTTTGGAAGACCCTAGGGAAAGTGATGGTCATCTAGAAATCCAAGAGTAATGCTGCAGCAAAAAAGCAAAAAAAGAAGAACGAAGAGTGAAGACAGAAAAATTTTTCTTGTTCTTTCTTCTTTATTCCCTCTTCTATCTTCTTTCCTGGTCATAGGACTCGTTGCTTGTGGCGGAAGCCAATCTCAGGTAACGACCAAACCCCCTTCTGAAAGTCCATCACCTGAAGAAAAAGAAAGCAATTTGACTTTCTCTGATGTCACCTTAGAACAAGCAGATGAAGTTGGACGACCTGTATGGAAAGTCAGAGCAAAACAAGCAAAATATACCAAAGAAAAACAAATTGGTGAAGCAGAAACTCCATATGGAGAACTTTACCAAGATGGCAAAGTTGTTTATCAAGTACAAGCTCAACAGGCAGACATAGCACAAGATGGTAAGCAACTTTTTCTTAAGGGAAAAATCATTGCTACAGACCCTCGCAATGGTGTAGTGTTGCGGGGTAATGAGTTGGAATGGCGACCTAAAGAAGATTTGCTGATTGTCCGCAACCAGCTTAACGGAACCCACAAACAATTACAAGCGATCGCCCAAGAAGCACGAGTGACAACCCGTTCTGAACGCGTAGAATTTTCTGGAGGAGTAGTGGCAAACTCCTTGGATCCGCAATTACAAATGCGAACAGAGCATTTGATTTGGCAAATCAAAGAGGAAAAATTGATCGGCGATCGCCCTGTGCAAATGGATCACTATAAAAATAACCAAATTACTAATCGAGGTCGAGGAGACGCTGCTGAAGTCAACTTAAAAACAAAGATTGCCACAGTTAAGAAGAATGCCCAGATAGAATTACTAGACCCACCAATGCAAGTTGCTAGTAATTCTATGACCTGGAATCTAAACACAGAAACAGTCACCACAAATTCTCCTGTGCGGGTATTCCATCGCGCTGAAAATTTGCTGGTGACTGCTAATCAAGGTGAAATGAAGATACCACAAAAAACTGTTTATTTAACAGGTAACGTTTACGGTGTTGGGCAGCGTCGCCAGTCTCTCAAATCTAATACCCTAACTTGGTATCTTGACAATCAATTAGTTGAGGCTCAAGGCAATGTGCTTTACCGCCAAGTAGATCCTCCATTCGCTTTTACGGGTGAAAAAGCCTCTGGTAATCTACAAGCAGAAACTATTGTCGTCACTGGTGGCAGTTCTGGCAATAAAGTGGTGACAGAGATTATTCCCCAAGAAGGAAAAGTGAAAAGCCAATAGTCATTTGTCGTTTGTCATTTGTCAAAACCAAGGACAAAGGACAAAGGACACATGACTAACCTCCATATAACATCTCATTACGATTGGCTGCGCCTAATTGGGGTAATGTGTTGACGGTTATATGGGGAGCAAGGGTCGCAGGGACACTTGAGGCAACTTGTAGTCGTTGCGAAAGACGTTGTAAGAATTGGTCTTGCCCTGTACGGAAAGCTGAGACATTTGTACCACGGTTAATAATAGCAAACCAGACCAAACCGCGATCGCGTGTGGGCATCACACCTGCCAAAGCACTGACATCGCGCAGAGTGCCAGTTTTCATGACAGTGGCAACAGGTAGGTGTCTGGAGTGCATTGTTCCCCGATTGTCGAACCCTGAGACGGGAAATAAGTCAGCCAAACTCAACTGATGAGTGAGTGCTTCCTGTTGAATTGCCATTAACATAGCACAAGCTGCTCTGGGGGAAATGCGATTTTCCTGTCCTAGTCCTGAACCATTGATTAACTGAATTTCTGATTGCGGTACCCTTGCAAGCGCTGCTGCTGTTGATTGTACTATCGGCGCTCCCCCTACAGCCTCTGCCAGCATTTCAGCCATTTCATTGTTGCTGAAAACGTTCATCTCCTTGATGATTTGCTTCAAGGGGAGCGAGTAGTGACGCAGCAGCAAGGTAGATTGGGGATTTGCTTGAGCTTCTACTTTCACTCCAGAAGCAATGACAACTTGAGGCTTGGGAGTTCCTTTTGGCATCAGCGAGTGTTGGAAAGCGACTCCACGAGACCAAGTGCCAGAATTCAATGCTTGTTTGAGCAACTGACCTGCTAACAGTGGATTACGTTGGAAATTCATGGCAAAATTGCCAGTAATGACCAAATTTCCTGTAATACGCTTAATACCCATCTTGTTGAGACTATTACCAAGGGCGATCGCTTCCTCCCAAACAAACAACGGATCGCCGCCACCAGTAATCACTAAATCGCCTTGTAATACCCCATTTTGCAATGGTCCTGTCCCACTCACCAAAGTTTGAAATTGGTGATCTGGCCCAAAATTCTTTAAAGCAACCAATGAGGTAGCAATTTTGGTTAAGGAAGCAGCCGGCAGAGGAACCGTACCTTGGTGATTGCCCATGAGCATAGGTCCTGACTGTATCCAAACTCCCTGGCTCTCGGTTTGATTCGCTGCCACTAATTTTAATGTTTGCAGCCCCTTGAGATATTCCAGCACTGTAGTAGCCCCAGCTGGATTTGGATCGGCGGCAACAACCAAGCCAGGGCTACCTTGCCAAGCCAATAGATCCAAAGCATTTATCGGCTTAACTTGTACCCCAGCCATTTCGAGCCAAAAAGAAATTAAACCTGAACCAAACAATTCCAGCATGCTTCATTCCTCTGTAGAATGTGCTACTTTGTTTACTGTATTATTATGTAAGTGTTTAATGCTGCTAAGCATTGAGTCATGATAACTGGTCATTTTGCCTTGTGAAAGTGGGGCGCATAATAAAGTTTTTGTAGAAAGGATAACTCTCACTTTAAAATTTCTGAAAAGAGGGATTTTCATCTCAGACTGTTAGTTAATCTAATACTTAATGTCAGGGTATCTATTTCTGGGCTTGCGGTCTGTTGTTGCCTAGATTCCAATCTACATTTTCTCCTCAAACATACACTGAGGTTCTTTCCCTTAAAGTACAAAGAGAAACTTTAGGGGAAGAGCGATTCTACTGTATTAAGAGAAGGAACGTAGATTTCCAGAAAGAATGGATGACATCAAAGGAGGGAACAAAGAATGAAGCAGCAGGATGAAAAATGAAAATTTTATACCTCTTACTTCATTTTTCTGCTTTTTCCGGACTTGCTCCTAGCAAGACGGTAAGCTGTCCTGCAGGAGAACACACACTTTTGCTTTTATTTCATCCTTCTCAATTGCGCCTTCAATTAAGTTGGTTTTGTCTATCCAACATCTTCCTGATATGAGGGCTTCAATCAGGCTATTTTTTTGATTTTAAGCAGCCATGTGCTTTTTGTACCAAAAAATGCTATTTCACCTGAAAGCTACTAAATTTTATCCTCAGTGCCGTGATTTCACTCCTCAGTTATAGAGGGTAATTCATGCTATGTTGGGCTTGGCAGAGCCTCTCAAGAAAGGATGAAAGAAAGGGTAAAGGAGAAAGGATAAAGGACGAAAAGCTTATACTTTATGTTTCACACTTTATACTTGATTCTTTTGCCTTTATCAGAACATCTACGACTTTCAGGGGAGGCATCTGGTAAAATTTGTAAGGTTTCTAGAAGCTCTGAGCAATGGGATCGACTTGCGTACGGATAGCAATTGACGCAATGGGAGGGGATCATGCACCCAGTGAAATCGTTGCTGGCGCACTGCGGGCACGAGAAGAATTGGGTGTAAAAGTATTATTGGTGGGCGATCCCCAACAAATAGAAAGCAAACTGCCGCCAAAAATAAATATGGCGCAGTTAGAGATCGTTCCTGCTGAGGATGCGATCGCAATGGATGAGGAGCCTTTAAGCGGCATCAGACGCAAACCGAAGGCTTCAATCAACGTAGCAATGGATCTGGTAAAACAAAAGCAGGCAGATGCTGTGGTTTCTGCTGGTCACTCTGGGGCAGCGATGGCGTCAGCTTTGCTCCGGTTGGGACGACTACGGGGAATTGACCGTCCAGCAATTGGTGCGGTATTTCCCACGATGGTAGCGAGTAAGCCAGTCCTCATACTTGATGTCGGCGCAAACGTAGACTGCCGTCCTAAATTTTTAGAGCAGTTTGCCGTTATGGGGTCGGTTTACAGTCAGTATGTCTTGGGTATTCCAAAACCATTAGTAGGTTTGTTAAATATCGGTGAAGAAGACAGCAAAGGCAATGACGCCGCTGTTCGTGCTCACCAACTGCTGCGTGAAAATTCCCGAATTACTTTTGTGGGCAATGCTGAAGGACGTGATGTCCTTTCTGGTCACTTTGATGTGATTGTGTGCGATGGATTTGTGGGCAATGTGCTGTTAAAATTTGCCGAAGCAGTCGGGGAAGTCATGCTGCAGATTGTGCGAGAAGAGTTACCCCAAGGATTGCACGGTCAAATTGGTACAGCAATATTAAAACCAAATCTAAAGCGAATTAAGCAGCGCATGGATCACGCAGAACATGGAGGTGCTTTACTTTTAGGTGTTGACGGAATTTGCATTATTAGCCACGGGAGCTCTCAAGCGCCTTCAATTTTTAATGCAATTCGTATGGCAAAAGAAGCTGTAGATAACCAAGTGCTGGACAGAATTCAGTCACAATATCAAAGCATTCAGCGCGAGAGTGGTTAGCAGCAGTCACTAGTCATTAGTCATTAGTCATTTGTAATAACTCCAGACTAAGGACTAAAGACTAACGACTAAGGACTAAGGACAACTATGCTGATAGCTTTGGAGATGCTAGAGTGCAAAATTTAGGAATAGCAATCACAGGAAGTGGATCAGCAGTACCAGCAACTTTCCTGGATAACCAGTCACTTACAGAACTGGTTGAAACATCAGACGATTGGATTACCACAAGAACAGGAATTCGTCAACGGCGGTTGGCTTCTTCAAGTCAAACCTTAAGTGAGCTTGCCACTGCCGCTAGTCAGCAGGCGATCGCGGCGGCTGGAATCAATCCACAAGACTTGGATTTGATTCTACTGGCAACCTCTACTCCTGATGACTTGTTTGGCACTGCTTGTCAAATTCAGGCTCAATTAGGAGCCACCAAAGCGGTAGCCTTTGACTTAACAGCAGCCTGCTCTGGCTTTGTGTTTGGACTGGTTACAGCTGCCCAATATATCAGGACTGGCGTTTATCAGAACGTACTACTCATTGGAGCGGATATCCTCTCTCGTTGGGTAGATTGGCAAGACCGACGTACTTGTGTATTGTTCGGTGATGGTGCTGGGGCTGTGGTCATACAGGCGAATGAGAAAGATTGCTTGCTGGGATTTGAACTCAGAAGCGACGGAACTCAGAACAACTGCCTTAACCTTGCCTACACACCTGAACCTAAAGAACTTACCCAAGGCGTCAACGTTGGTAAAGGCAACTTCCAACCCATCACTATGAACGGCAAAGAAGTATACCGCTTTGCTGTACAGAAAGTGCCAGAAGTTATTGACAAAGCTTTGTTCCGCGCCAACCTGAGTGTTGACCAAATAGATTGGCTACTCTTGCATCAAGCAAATCAGCGTATTCTCGACGCTGTTGCTCAACGCCTGAACATTCCAGAACAAAAAGTTATTAGTAATCTTGCCAACTACGGCAACACCTCTGCCGCCTCGATTCCCCTTGCCTTAGATGAAGCAGTGCGGCAAGACAAAATCAAACCCGGTGACATCATTGCCACCTCTGGCTTTGGTGCAGGACTAACTTGGGGTGCAGCAATCTTCCAATGGGGAAGATAGGGATTGGCGACTCTTAACTGGCGATTGGGGATTAAGTTTTTTCATACCCAATCGTTATTTTCTAATAGCTGATCCCCACTTCCCAAAATTAATGACCAATGACTAATGACCAATGACTAAAACTGCATGGGTGTTTCCTGGGCAAGGTTCGCAGTCCCAGGGAATGGGAATAGACTTATTAGATGTGCCATCCGCGAAAGATAAATTTGCCCAAGCGGAGGAAATTTTAGGTTGGTCTGTGATTGAAATGTGTCAGAATGCCGAAAATTTATCGCACACTCTGTATACACAGCCTTGCCTATACGTTGTAGAAAGCATTCTTGCTGATATCTTACGAGAAAAAGAACAACCAAATTTAGTTGCAGGTCACAGTTTAGGAGAATACGTTGCTCTCTACGTGGCTGGCGTGTTCGAGTGGTCGGCTGGATTGCGCCTGGTGAAACGTCGTGCCGAACTTATGGACAACGCCGCAGTTGGCGGGATGATGGCAGCTTTAATGAATTTTGATCGCGAACAGTTGGAAAAAGTGATTGCCGAAACTCCCGACGTAGTGCTGGCAAACGATAACAGTCCGGCTCAAGTGGTCATATCAGGTACACCTGGAGGAGTAGAAGCCGTGATGTCCCAAGTCAAGGCAAAGCGTGCTAAGCCCTTGAATGTTTCTGGAGCATTTCACTCACCCTTAATGGCTGCTGCTGCTGCTGAATTCCAAGATATTTTAGAATCTGTCGAATTTCAACAAGCTTTTGTACCAGTATTATCAAATATAGAACCAGTTCCCACTGTTGATGCGACTGTTTTGAAACAGCGCTTGATACAACAGATGACTGGGGGAGTGCGGTGGCGAGAAACTTCACTAGCACTACCAGAAAATGGCATCGAGCGCGTGGTAGAAATTGGTCCTGGTAACGTGCTAACTGGTTTAATGAAACGTACTTGCCCTGACTTAATTTTAGAAAATATCCGTAGTCTGGCTGAGCTAGGAATGCAGAAAAACTAGGGGAAGCAGGGAAGCAAGGGAAGCAGGGGAGGTAAAATTAATCTCCCTCCCTCCCTCACTCCCTCCCTCCCTCACTCCCTCACTCCCTCCCTCCCACTCCACTATGTCTCAAAGCCGCGAACCGTTTGCCAGTCTGTTACTCTACCACGCCTTTAAGTGGTCAGTGGTCAGTCCCATGCTCCACAGTTACTTTCAGGGACGGATCTATGGTGCCGAAAATGTCCCTAAAACCGGACCACTGGTGGTAGTCAGCAATCATGCGAGTAACTATGACCCACCAATTGTTTCTAATTGCGTACGCCGTCCGGTGGCGTATATGGCAAAGGAAGAATTGTTTAAAATCCCGATTTTCAGTAAAGCAATTCAGTTGTACGGTGCTTATCCAGTGAGTCGGGGTAGTAGCGATCGCACTGCTATCCGTGCGGCATTGAAGTATCTTGATGATGGATGGGCTGTAGGTATTTTTTTGCAAGGAACTCGCACACCAGACGGACGCATTACAGACCCTAAACGGGGTGCAGCGCTGCTCGCAGCTAAAGCAAAAGCCCCTATTTTGCCTGTATGTTTGTGGGGAACTCAGGCGATCGAGCAAAAAGGTTCGATAACTCCTCGTTCAGTTCCAGTAACAGTGCGAATTGGCGATTTGATTGATGCTCCCAGTTCCACTGATAAATACGAATTGGAGGCGATAACGCAAAAGTGTGCAGCAGTGATTAACGCGCTCCACGATTTGGGAAGATAATTTGGAAAAGCCGGAAAATATGCTTAAAGGAAGTGGCAAGAGCCGCTAAATTTGTGTCAATTTAAAACCATGCGATTTTTGATTTTAGATGTTAAATCGCTAATGGGCATAAATAATCATCTAAAAATTGATATATTTTTTGCGTCCACGGCTGGGGAAAAATACCACAAACCCCGAATCTAAAATCTTCAGTTCAAACTTATGCTTGTTCCAGGCTGCTGGACGCAATTAATCATAATTAGGCTCTTTTTCAAGCATACTTCCTAAACAGTATATGAGCGGTTTTGATGCCAACAATTTGTGGGATCGCCTGAATAATCTGGCGTTAGTCCGTTTTTTGCTTCTAGTTGCTTCTGGCTGGGCAGTTGTACAACTTCTAGCATACTTTGAACCAGTTATCGTTATTTTCACATTTGCTACTATTCTAGCTTTTTTGTTGAGCTATCCCGTACAATGGTTGCGGCGTTTTTTGCCTCACGGTGTAGCAGTTTTTGTAGTTTTTTTGTTAAGCATTGTCATTCTTGGTGGTCTGGCAATTACTGTAGGCTTAACAGTGTTATCTCAAGGACAACAATTAATTGATAGTGTCAGTGCATTTTTAAACTCTTTAATACCCCTCATAGAGCGAGTAGAGGATTTTTTTCGTAACCGGAATCTGCAAATAGATTTAAGCGCGCTCGAAGAGCAATTGCGAAATCAAGCTATATCTCTACTTGTTAACAGTTTAAATATTTTTCAAAGCTTTATCACTAACTTCGTAACTTTTATCTTGATTGCAGTTGTCGCTTTTTTTATGTTACTGGATGGCGAAAAACTTTGGCATTTTGTTATAAAGATAGTACCACAGCGACGACGAAATAAATTTACAAAAATCATTCAACGCAACTTTTTAGGTTTTTTTCAGGGGCAGTTGATATTAACCTTATTTTTAACATCTTCAACTTTCATTATTCTCTTAGTGCTTAAAGTACCTTTTGCATTGATATTATCAGTTATAGTTGGAATTCTTGACATAATTCCTGGCATAGGAGCCACTTTAGGAGTTAGTGTCATTACTCTAATTGTGTTATCACAAAGCGTTTGGATGGCGCTCAAAGTTTTGGTAGCTTGCGTCATACTTCAACAAATACAAGACAACTTGATTTCACCTCGGATTATGCAAGGTGCTCTCAATCTTAATCCTGTCGTTGTATTCTTTGCTTTGCTTGTTGGGGCTAGAGTCGCAAACTTATTGGGAATTTTTATTTCTATTCCTATTGCTGGGGTAATTGTTTCTTTGTTTGAAATTGATGAAATGAAATCAGAAATTGAGTAAGGAGGATTGGAGGGGAGCAAGTCTTATCCGAACCGTATTAAATTATATTAAATTTGTTTAAAATAGTAACTAATGACTACTGACTTATGACTGATGACTAATACAGATTTAAGAGTGCAATTAACAGAAAATCTGGATGAGGCGGAGTGGGAATGGTTAATTCCCCATGTACAACGAGATGCCGTAATTTTAGTGGCGGTAGAACTGGATTTAGTTGATGTAGGGGTAGCGATCGCTAGCGATAATACCTTGAAAGTGCAAACATGGATAGATGAGGCACTGATTACCAAACCTTCAACGGCACAACTGGGAGAGTGGAACACTCAGCATACAAAGCGGTTTAACACTTTGATTATCCAGCCTTATGTACTTGTACAAGAAAAAGCTGCTGCTTAACAAAATATAGCCATTTGCAATTGGGTAAGGTACACAAAGAAATAATAAACCACAGATGGACACAGATGGACACGAGATTTATCTGTACTTCATTCAATTGAATTGCGCTATATAGAATGATGGCAACAAAGAAACCCAGTTTCTTAAAACCGGGTTTCTTTATAGAGTTTTTTAATTCATGAGATCCCTTGCAAAAACTAAATAAAGTCTTGAAAAGAGCTTTGCCTTTGAAGCAAAGTAACATTCCTTCACTGCTTGTTGTAAGATTCGTGCTCACCAGCATAACCAGTTGCTACCCAAACTATAGCTCTGACTCCATCACGGATAGATTTTTCAATGGGTTCAGGAGAACTTTCAGAAGGCACTGCTACAGGTTTAAAATCAATTCCTCGACTACTTAAAACAATCTCACCGATCACTCTGGCGCGGCGCATATGGTAATCAGAAGTTACTAAATATACACTCTTTATGCCACTTTTTTTTAAATCATCGACTATTGTGGTGAAGTTTTCCACAGTATTGTTTGCTCTGTAATCTAGGTGCAACCGTCTTGGATCAACCCCAAATTTAGCAAACACCTTTTTGGTCACCCTCGGCGGGCTACCCCCAGAAATCCAAATGGGTAGATTCGGGTGTTTGCGGGCAAAATCTGCTGTAAATTTCTCTCGCTCTAATTTAGATGTCGAACCACCCAAGACTAATATTGCTTGGGGCTGGACAAATTGGCTTTGAATTTCTTTATAACCCCACAACATCATCAGTGGTAGGGCTAGGAACATAAACCGAGAAGAAATACCTTTAAATCCTGTCTTTTTCAAGGGTCTATCACTTCGGTTGCTTGAACAGAATTTGATCGCCAGAAGAATAATAATCTAGATTATCAGAGTTCTGAAAAGTATAGCGAAATTTGTATTTGACTATACTTTTCAGTTGCATGTGCCTATACCAAATCCGCTGTAGATACCTCCCCTAAAGACTGCTGATGCGGTCTTTTTTTGACAAGCGGCAACTTGCAACCGGAACTGGTGGAGGTAACAGACGCAGATTTGGTATCAACTGTGCCTATAAATAAGAAACATTTCTAGATTCAAAGCACAATTGTTTCCGCAACTGGAGCAGATACAAAGGTTTTTTGACTAGTTTATCGAATGTATCAGACAACGGGACTGGCCAGATTCGAACCGGCGACCTAGCGCTTAGGAGGCGCTCGCTCTATCCTGCTGAGCTACAGCCCCAAATAACTACTATTTTTGATAATAGCAGTTTTAGCGCGACTGCCAAGAATTGTCCCAGGGTCCGCCGCCTATTTCTAATCCACACAGAAAAGTACGTGCTTTCAGGATAGTTTTTCTTTTTCCTATACTTAATTCTCGCAGTTCTAAATTTAACTGACCCTGCATAGTGTCACGACAGCAAAATATCAAACCTTTGGCTGTTGGCGCACGTAGAGGAGTCCCAGGTAAATTGGTAGTTCCTGTTACCTCAACCTCGTACTGCAAATTTCGCGCTTTCATTTGCCATCTACCCCAAGGCTGAATATCCCAGTGTACTTGGGAATTCCAGGGTACAAATTCATAGAACTTGCCTTGATGGTGTATGCCAATCATTGCGACAGATTCCATCCACCATAAAACACCACGCCGTCCGCCACCAGCGGTGAGGGCGAGGTCATCTTCGCCTTCAAAGCTATTGCAGTTCATCCAAAACCATTTTTGGGGAAAAGCGCCTCCCCAATTTTTCTCGCTGTAAGCTGGGGCGTTAGTAAATTCGTAGCGTTTGCCATTCCAGTCAATCCAACCGGAAGCCAAGCCGTGTGCCATCAAAATTTGCCATCCAGGCTCAAAAATCTGCAAAAATGACAGCCAACCTGCTGTTGATTGTTGAATACTTCCTTTATCACCCCATCCGTAGATAGGATGGATTTCATACTGCCAACGACAGTAGCGACCAGTCGCAGGGTCGTGAATTGACCCCTGATTCAGGGTAGCTGTTGCTTGATAGCCTTCTTGCACATGCTGTTCAAACTCGGGTGGTAGTAGGTACAGAGGTTGAATGTCTAGATTTGTTTTACCCCAATGACCCAGGCTCAAAACGTCACGACTCGCCCAAAATTTGGTCACATCCGGAAAAGTCCGCCACAGATACTCATCGTTGGGACCGAGGATTTGTGCTGCACCGCCACTATGGGGTTTACCGCCAATGGGGTCTTCAATAGAATACATAAAGGCAAAAGTTTCACCTTCTGCGGGCAAAGTGACGCGGTAGTACCAACCTTCAAAGAAGCGACGACTACTACCGTCCCAGTGGTAACCGCTGTGGGGTGTTTGGGTTGAATGATCAGGGTTTGTGGGAATAGTTAACATAGATTTACCGTGGTGCAAAATTCCTCTGTATGAGCGATCGCCTTAACATAAATGATGCCTACTCTATTCTGGGACTGAAACCCGGTGCATCGCCAACAGAGGTTAAGCGAGCTTATCGTAAGCTAGTTAAGACTTGGCATCCTGATCGGTTTTCTCATCCACAGAAGAAACAGGAAGCAGAACAAAAAATTAAACAAATCAACGAAGCTTACAACAAGCTTAAATCTGATCTGCCAAGTTCTGCACATCAGCCTAGTCAAACAAAAGAAACAAAAATTTATGCGAATCGCTCCAACGCCGAACTTTTCTACAACTCGGGAGCAGAAAATGCAAAATTAGGAAGATACGAGGAAGCACTTACAGATTTTACTCATGCCATTCGCCTCAATTCTGACTACATCGAAGCGTACAAATACCGTGGCTTTATCTGCTCCCTACTTGGATATGAATATCGAGCCACTGCTGATTTAAATAAAGCTGCACAGATGGAAGCGAAGTTAAAAAATAAACAGGCTCATTCTGCATCGCCATCATCAAAACACTCCACGAGAACCCGAGGAAGATCAAAGCTGAAAATCCTTTTAGAAAGATTTTTGCGGTGGATAAAGTCCTTTTTCGGGTTCAATCGGCGCTGGCGGTGAAGTCTCTACCCATTGATGCACTTGTTTTTGTCATGTTCCATTGACATGGGACAGGATAAGCACAGATTCGAGAAATTTATTGGAAGAAGATGAGGATAGGCTTGTGAAACCGCGTTACGCACTCAAGTTGTTTTTTGATTCGAGGACCAAGCACAGCAATCTCCCTATTATGACCAAATTCCACTGGCTAGAAGTTAGCGAATACGCCTCCCTCTCTCTGTCTGCACTAGGATTAGTCACAGCGGCTGTCACTCAACAGATGATTTATGCAGCTGCTCCCTTGACTGTTACAGTTTGTTTGAACGCCGCTAATCGGGAAAGGTTAAAGTCTTTGACCCAGCAGCAACAACAAGCAACAATTGCTAAACTTGACCTACTCATTGACCCACTCCGACAGCGGCTTGCAAACTTTGATACTTTCACTCAAAAACTCAATACCACAACCCAACAGCAGCTTGAGGAATTACGAAACAACCAGGAGCAAGACTTTAATGTTTTTACAGAGCAATTTGAACAACTTTATGCCTCTTTGCTAGAGATCACTATAAAAATTCAACAACAGATACAGGGATTACAGCAAACTCAGCAAGAACAAAACATTGATACCTTGAAACTACGCCTGATTGAACTTGATAACTTGACGCAACAGTTGAGTACAGCGGCTCAACAGCAGATTGACCCACTTTATGAACGCCTTGCACAACTTGAAGCGTTGACACAACAGGTGAGTCAATCGACTCAGCAGCAGATACAAGCATTACAGCAAACTCAGCAAGAACAAAATACTGGATCTCTCAGACAACGCCTGACTCAACTCGACGCCCTGACGCAACAGTTGAGTACAACCACCCAACACCAGATTGACCCGCTTTATCAGCGTCTTTATCAACTGGACTCGTTTACACAGCAATTGAATCAATACACTCAGCACCATATACAAGCATTGCAGCGAACTGTGAACGAATTAAATGTCGATGCGATGAGACAACACCTGACTCAACTCGACGCTCTCACACAACAATTGAGTACAAATACTCAAAAGCAGATACAGGAATTCCAGTATGCGATCGCCGTCATTCAGACGGAACTACAAGAATTATCTCAAAGCAAGCAGCAATACCAAAATGTACCCGAAAAAAAGAAAAAACCAGAAGGTTTCAGCCCTCACCCAGGTCAAGCAACGACTAAATCACCAGCACCCGTCGCGCAAAACAAGCAACGCACAAATTCTTCTCCACCCTTATCCCCAGTTACGGTAATACAAAGCTCGAATCAGGCAAATAACACAACAAATGAAGTGTTGGCACCCATTGTAACGGCACCCACATTAGCGCCAACACCAGAGAATTTAACAGTTGAAAACACTGTTAAACAACTTTCACATAAAGTGACTTCCGTCGCCTTTAGTTCCAACGGGCAAATATTAGCCAGTGGTTGTGATGACAAAACCATCAAAATATGGCATTTGGCTGACGAATCCCGCATCCTCAAGGAAACCGGAGGGTTTTCCTGTACTGAAGCAGTTAATTCCCTAGCATTTAGCCCTGATGGCAAGATTTTGGCGAGTGGAAGTGACGACAAAACCATTCGCTTGTTGGATATCTCGATAGGGAAGGAAATCTGTAGCTTCACAGGACATAAAGAAAAGGTTTATTCTGTTGCCTTTAGCCCAGATGGAAAAACTTTAGCCAGTGGTAGTAAAGATAAGACCATAAAGCTTTGGTCTATAGATACATATAAAGAAACATCTACACTCCACGGGCATTGTGACGAGGTTTTATGCGTTGCTTTCAGTCCAGATGGCAAGATTTTAGCGAGTGGTGGTGCTAAAAACGATAAAACTATCAAAGTTTGGTATTTGGCTGAAAATAAATTTTTGACTCTTAAAAGTCATTCTCAGGAATTGGGAGGAATTCATTCTATTGCTTTCCATCCAGATGGTAAGCAGATCGCAAGTGGCAGTACAGACAAGACAATTAAAATTTGGCAAATATCAAGCGGTCAAGAACTCCGTACTCTGACGGGACACTCAGATGATGTGTCTTCTATTGCGTTCAGCCCAGATGGCAACCAGATTGCAAGTGGCAGCAAAGACAAGACAGTAAAACTTTGGCAGGTAGATACAGGACAGGAAATCCGTACTTTCACAGACATTGAACAGCCGATTTATTGCTTAGCTTTCAGCCCAGATGGTAAAACGCTAGCAGTTGGTGGCAATGGTGATCATAATGTCATGTTATTGCCTTGCAATTGAGGCTGGCACAAAAGAGCTACAGTTTGCTCTTCTTATCAACTCAAACATTGGCAAATCGACTTCTCCAGTAAGTCGGTCGGTACAAATAAAGTTTACTCGTTAAGGACCGTCATTAGTCATCGATAAAGGCTTCAGGCGTTTTTACAAATCTTTATATAGCTCGATTTTTTTCCGCCTATCTACTTAACAATCTAAAACAAGATTATTTTTATAAGAAATTTTGGAAAATGTTAAGACGGATGAACCGTTATAAAATTTGGTAAATTTCTAGACCTCCATCAACTGGGCAATGCTACTTTAAATATAGGCACGCAGAAGTTAGAAGTTCATCTAACATCTTAAGTATTAGAGCCTGTGCCTCCCGCTCTAATCGATTCGCAATCATTTCTCAGTTGTTGTGTTTTGTATAATGTGTTTTCGCCTAAGTTGAGTGATGAGTTCTGGAGGTTTTTGAACGTATCAAGAAAAATGCCTGCCTAGCTGGAATAAAGAACACACAATTGTGAATAGACTGGTTGCGAAAGTTGTCCACCTTAGTCTAGTTACTTTCCTCTGATTTTTAACTCTTCTAAATCGTCTCAACCAAATAAACCGCCGAAAGCCCCTGATAGATTCGATCTTAGCTTTCGGCGGTTTAATCGTTAATCGCCACTTAGAGTAATCACAGTCACTTCCGGTGGGCAAAACAAACGTCCTGGTGCATAAGTTCCCAACCCACGATTAATGTAGAGTTGGTTCGTTCCCACCTTGTGGAAACCCTGCGCCCATTCCCAATGTTTCACGACTTTAGAACAGTCTGCTCGCAAAAATGGTATCCATCGCCGCACTTTTCTGGGAAGTTTGCGAACCGCCTGCTTATAGTACATCACCACAGGACCAATTCCTGGGAGTACGATTTGACCACCGTGGGTATGACCAGACAGTTGCAAATCTACTCGCCATTTTTGCAAAATCTCAGCACTATCTGGGTTATGGGATAGTACGATACAAGGTGTAGTACCGTCTAGCTGATTCATTACATCTTTAGGTTTAAATTCTCGTGACCAATAGTCAGCTAACCCGACGAATGGTAATTCTTTTCCTAAAGGATAGGCTATTTCATTCCAAAGAACTTTAATACCGATGCTATCCAATGCAGCTGTCACTTCTGCTTTTGAACGGCTGTAATGTAGGTCATGATTCCCGAGTACCGCATAGACCCCAGCGCGACTTTGCAGATGTTTGAGTCGTAGCACCAGCTGATGAATTGGTGATGGATCGTCAGTCACATAGTCGCCTGTTAAGACAACTAAGTCGGGTTCAGCTTCGTTGCTGAGAGCGATCGCTTGTTCCAACATTTTTTCTGACAGCCGCTTACCGTCGTAATGCAGGTCTGACATATGTACCAGCTTCGTATTTTGTAACGATGCTGGCAACCCTGCAATATTAACCGTCAACTTCTCGACGCTTAGAGGTCCAGATAACAACCAGTGCATTGCGCTGACATTACTCCTCCTACCAGCGTCTAACAGCTTAACAAATCATCTCTGAATGAGTATAGAATTCTGGACGACTTTTTGAAAAATTTATGAAAGTTTTTGTGAATGTTAAACTAAATCCCGTCTCAATCACAAAGTAATTTACGCTACTATAAGCTGTACTGTATCTCCAAACCAAATCTATGGAGCCTGCTTACATAAAAGACTACAGCCATTTTGAACAGCACGTAGCAACACTTCTCCATAGGGCAGGTTGGACTGTGATAACTGCCAAATCAAACCAGCCTGGCTACGATTTAGTTGTTAAAAAAGGAAACTTAGTTGGCGCAGTTCATCTCAAGTGGCTCAGAAACAATGTAGCAGCACCACAGCTTTTAAAATTTGCCAATTTTTTAGATTCTGACGAGGGAAAATTTTTTAATTTTGGCTTATTCATAACAACAAAAGGTTTCAGCGGACCTACACTCGCTTTAATTAGGTCTTGGGGTAAAGATACTAAAATTCGCTGTGGAATTGCTAAGGAAAATAAGCTTCTTGGAATCGATAGCGCTGATTACGAAGATAGAGTTCATCATAATTCAATTAGACCAGAAAAGATTTATTTTGGCATTTTTACCTGTAAAGGCGGAGTAGGTAAAACGACTATAGCAGGGCATTTAGCAGGAGCATTTGCACTACAAGGATTCAATGTAGCACTTATAGATTTAGATCCAGAACAAAATTTGCAAAAGCTCGTGGGAGATGGTGTTTTTGTTCCTAATCCTAGAGGAATGGGAACCACAATTGAAGTGTTTGATGGCAGGGATTGGCATGAAGATTCGGCTCGTGATTGTAAAATAGTTATTTGCGATTGTTCACCCGCGATTGAACGCAATCCAACACATTTAGTTGAAAATTTTCACTATTGCATCATCCCAACAACCTTAAATCCACTAGGGATAAACAAGCATGGAAAAGTGATTCGAGATACTGTGACAGAAATACGTCTCATCAACAAAAATGCTCACTTATTTGTCTTAGTTAATAACTTCAAAAATCCCGGTGCTCAAAAATTAAGTCTTCTAAGAAAGGTTTATTTCGAGACGTATCAAGACATTATTAAAACAGATGAGAAGTTTCATTGTATAGATCCAACAGAAGTTTGTATTCGCACTAGTGAACAACTTTATTACTGGGGAATACATATTCTAGAAAATCCAGAAAATCCATCGAGCCGATTAGCATTTGACTTAATTGGTGGAAGGTGCTATCCACGTGATGATTTTATCAGCTTGGCAGATTATATAGAAAGAAAAGCTGGTATCGGAATTCTCAGAGATTAGTAATACCAATTCTCTGTAACAATGCGCTTAATAATTACCCCCCGCCTTTGGCGTCCCCCCGATGCCTTGGGGGGACTACAGTTCAGTTGAATTAAGCTCAACTTCATAAAGAAATGGTATAAGTACAGACGTTGCATTGCAACGTCTTAGGTGATGAATATGCAAATTATCTGATCTAAACAGAATTGCTTTTTAAAATAAAAAATTAAAAATTTATTTGCATTTCTATGTAAAAGTAAACACCTTTATAACTGAAAATATGTTACGTGCATCTGTCTTAAGCAGCGATCGCCTTTTATGTCTGTAGCAGGGTTAATATCCAGTTCTTAACTTATTAAATGTTTATTAAGTGATGTAAAGCAGTTGCTGGTAAGCGATGTAAGTAACCTAGGCAACTGCGTGTTTAGTAAGCGATCGGAGATTTTTTATGACTTTCACTAGCGACTCAGGAACAACTTTCACTAGCGACTCAAAAACAAAAGAATCTGTACAACAGTTTCTGCGCTTTGATGCAGATACTCAACTAGCCATGCTGTGGTTCGGCTACTTAGACATCAAAGACCAATTGGAACCAAAAAACCAAACTTCTGCACAAGACACCGCCGCAGCTTTATATGACACAATTGTAGCGCTCCCCAAAGAACAGCAGCTGCAAGCACAGCGTGATATAGTCAGCGGTGCAAATAGCGATATCAGCCGCGCTTATACAGCTTTAAGCTCTAGCGCTAAACTGGATGTATGGCTAAGACTGGCACGAGCAATGGAAGATGGTACTGTTACTCAAGTACCCTCTGATTATAAATTGCCCGATGAAACAAACGACTTTGTGAATCAAATCAAAGGCTTGGATTTTGAGCAACGCATTGACTTTACTCGTAGCGTAGTGTTCGAGTATGGTGCTAAATAGTCATTAAAGTCTTAGAAACTGGGTTTTTCTAAGGGAATTCTAAAAAGTCAAAAGCGCTCTCACGATATCGAGAGTGCTTTTTCGTAGTTTATCTCGTTACCAGGTTCAACCTGGTAACGAGGGTTTGGAGGCTTCGCCTCCTGGGTGTTGCAACTCTTGCAAGATCTCAGTCAAAAGGTTGTCTGTTTTTGAGGACCTCTATAATGTCTGTCGTGCTTCCCATTCTGAGCGCAAAATGCCATATAAAATCAGGTCAAAGCGCTGTCCCTCACGGTGGATCAAGCCACGTTGGACACCCTCCTGACGAAACCCTACCTTTTCATGTACCTTGATCGACCGGATATTGTAGGCGATCGTAGATGATCCTACTCGGTAAAGGTTTAACTCTCGGAAAGCATATCCAAGAATAAGTTGCAAAGCATCTGTACCATAGCCTTTACCCCAGTATGCGGGATCGGCGATCGCAATACCTAACGACCCAACCTGATGCATCCATTGAATTTGAAACAAGCCAACGACGCCAATTAAGGTATCATCAGCCAAAGTTCGCAAACGGAAGTGGAAGCTGTTTGGTGAGTTGAGAAGACTTGCTTCAAACTGTGTCCAGCCTTCAGGAGTCATCGGTTGTGCTGGATCATTATCCGCAACCCGCAAATACTCATCATTCTCAGACCATTTAGCAAAATATTTGTTGTCCTCAGGTTGAGGTGCAGCCAGACGAACTAACTTGCCTGTAAAAAGAGGCTTGAATTCCATGTAAGATTCCTTTGTTGAGATGTCTTTGAGGTTGTAAATTAATACAAAAATCCCTCGCACCAGAAGCGGAGTGCGAACTCATACCAATTTGGGCTGTTTGGGAAACAGCTATCAGCCCAAAATGACGTTTTTACTCAATGACAGGCAACAAAGGCAATCCTTAGATTAAAATGTGATATTACATTTGTATTTCTTTTGACTGTAGCTTGTCAAGTCACTTGCTTATAAACCAGTCCATTTGAGTAATGAAAAGCGTGGATTGAACTTTAAAACCATAGATCCAGACAGATTAACACTAGTTATTTATCTGTGTCCATCTGTGTCCATCTGTGGTTCCATTTTCTTTATTCTTAACTTTTAGAACAGTAGTTTAATAAACTTAAATTTTTATTGAAAATTTCATGCAAACAAAGTTTAAGTAAAAAAGTTAAGTATTATAACTTTGCCACAAAGCGACTTGCTGCCTTAGCTCCGACATATCTAAATGATTGCTGACAAAAGCTTTGCGTAAAAGTGGGTAAGGAATAAATTCATCATACTTTTCAAGTTGTGGTGCTTCAGCATCAGTGAGTAAATCTTCATTTTTTATTCTTTGTTCACAGAAGGAAACAATTTCAGGATAAAGATATTCAAATTTTTTAGGAGCTAATTTAATAGTCAAAAAATAAGGATTATTGCCACTGCTCCCGCTAATTTCCAATGACTCGCGGCAAAAGCGGTTAACCAACCTTTCTAAAGTACAGTAAGCGACAGTACCCATCCAAGGAAATATCCAGCACTTACCTTTTTCTAATTGCAAAATATTACGTTTATCTAGTCCAGCATCTCTTGCTAATTCACGAACTGACTGCAAACGCTTTAAAGCATTTTTTTGTAAGTAACTATACTCTACATCCTCAAACAGGACTTGTCGCATTCGTTGCAAAATTCTTGTATGAATGATGCCACTACCACCCCGCCAATAAATACTAGCTTTACCCTCTACCGGCTTCACCAAAATAACCTTTCTTTTAAAATCAACATCTACAACTTCCCAAGTTTTTCCTGCTAGGGCGAATGAATGCCCCACAGGAGACGGCGTAACGATACTGCCAATTTCTGTCGTTCCGTACTTAACAATATATTCCTGATTATCAGGAAAGACAGCATAAAACTGAAATTTACCCACCACCTTTTCCCCTGCTAAACCGATAATTAACTTACCTTGTTCAGTTAAGTGAATATGGTCAATATCAATGAGATAGCGCAACAATAACTTAAAATCTTCTTGAGAAATAGCAGCAAAAGTTGGCAGACTTAAAACCTGTTTAGCAAGGGCAGCAGGTGAAAGTTCTCCTGTTGCTACTAAAATGCTCATCGTCTGATGATATAACAAACTCAAAGGATATTTTAAAGGCTTTATCGGTTCAATCCAACGCTCCTCCAAATAAAGTTGAATAATCGCAATAGATTGCAAAAGTTGCCAAGGAATTTGTTCCGGTAACGATGCTTCAGGAGATACCTCCTCCTCAACACAAACAAATCGCATATCAGCAGCTTCACCTCTTCTTCCAGTACGTCCCAACCGCTGTAAAAAACTAGCAACAGAAAGAGGCGATTCTAACTGAATAACTCGCTCCAAATAACCAATATCTATACCCAATTCCAAAGTCAACGTAGCAGCAGTCACCGCTGGTTGATTGAGTTCACGCATAGCAGCTTCAGCCGCTTGACGCAAAGAGGCAGAGATACTGCCATGATGCACATAATAAATATCTGGATACCCCTCAACACCTGCAACTTGACGCAAACAAGCAATAACAGATTCCGTTTGCGATTTATTATTAGCAAAAATCAAACACTTTCGAGACTTACTCAAATTAAAAATATATCTATCATATGCACTTATACCTCCTTCTCTCTCCTCTTTTCCTCTCTCTGCGTTCTCTGCGCCTCTGCGGTTCGTTTCAGAAACATAAAAATGCTCCACAGCAAGTCTAATTTGACGCTTCCCTCCCTCAATCTTTGGAGTCATCACCAACTTATCAGTCCCAGAACGCAACCACTCCTCAGCCATTAAATAATCACCAAGAGTCGCCGATAAACCAATTCTTCTAGGTTGTCTTTGCGTCACCCTTGCCAACCGTGCCAATTGACAAAGAATCTGACAACCCCGTTCCGAACCTATAAACGCGTGGATTTCATCAATGATCACAAACCGCAAATCACCAAACAAACGTACTAAATCATTATGTTTATTAATTAACAAACTTTCTAAAGATTCCGGCGTAATTTGTAAAATGCCCTGAGGATTCTTAAGAAGCTTCATTTTATGACTTTGGCTAACATCACCGTGCCAATGACAAACTGGGATATCTGCCTCTCTCAACAAATCATTCAGACGTTCAAATTGGTCATTAATTAAAGCTTTAATAGGACCAATATAGAGTGCGCCAATAGTACTAGAAGGGTTCTCATGTAATAAAGTCAAAACTGGTAAAAAAGCTGCTTCTGTTTTCCCCGAAGCAGTCCCAGCAGCAACTAGCAAATGAGCATCAGTGTCAAAAATAACTTTACAAGCTTCGATTTGAACTGCTCTTAATTCAGTCCAATTGTGATTGTAAATATATTCTTGGATAAAAGGGGCGAGTCTGGAAAATGCAGCATTGCTCATCTTGTACTTACACCTTGACAGAATTAGGTTAACGCACCCTCTAAGTCTGTGTCGTCTATGGTTTTTTTATAAACTAAATTCCGCTACATCATCCTCATCCGCATCTGTATTTTTACTCAAAACGGTAGGTTTAAAATCAGCACCATGAATGAGTTCACCAAAAGAAAGATTTGGATTTTGATAAAGAATATTCAACACACTAAGAAAATCCCGCACTATTTCACCTGGAGTCAGCAAAGCTTCTGCACCCAATCGGTTAACAATTTCTTGGACAAAATCTTTTAATTCACGGGTTTTTAAAGTCTTTTCGTAACCAAAGTTAATCGCATGAATTTCTGTTAATCTTTGCAAAAGCGCGAGGATTTCTTCTTCTGTTAGTGTGTTAAGCCGCATCACTGGTGCCATATATTCCTGCACACCCGCTTGAGTCACAAAACGACTTTCTTTTGTCCGCCTTCGCCAAGCAGCATCTGCAAAAAGCCCCCGATTTGGATCTTCTAAAAATCTTAGAGTACCACCAATAAAAATGCCAAGATGCTCTGCTTTACACTGCATGGTATCGTTGAACATCCCCAGCAGTCTGTTATAGTTTTTTTCCCGCGTCACTGTAGGAGAGATTTGGTATAAATGTGCAGCTTCATCAAGCAGAATTAAAAGACCTTTATAGCCAATTTCAGCAACAAACTTAGCTATGATCTTGATGTAGTCATACCAACTTTCATCATCAATAATAACACGCACTCCTAAGGCGGCTTTTGCCTCAATCTTGGTTGTAAATTCGCCCCGCAACCATCGTAGTGCGGCATTTTTTAAATCATCATCATCCAAGCGATAACCACGCCAATAGGCAACAATGACGGTGCCAAAATCAAATCCGTGAACTAAATCCTCAATATACTGAACAACTTCCCTAATTTTTTCTTCAACTTTGTCATCAAAACCTTCGTCATTGGGACGCATTCCAGTTTCTTTGGCGACTTCTTGTTGGATTTTATTAATCCATCCTTCCAAGATGGAAACCAACGCACCACCATCTGGACGAGTTTTTGTGGCGAGGTGACTCATTAATTCTCGATATGTTGCCAACCCTTCGTTGTTGCTTCCTGCGAGTCGGCGTTCCCAGCATAAATCAGCATCAGCTACAACAAAACCTTGTTCCATAGCACGGTTGCGAAGCAGTTGCAGCATGAAACTTTTGCCTGAACCGTAATTGCCAATAACGAAGCGAAATGCTGCTATCCCTTCTGCTATATCATCAAGATTTTGCAATAGGCTTTTGAGTTCTTGTTCGCGTCCGACTGCTATGTGTTCCAGCCCAACTCTAGGTACGACTCCTGCACCAAGAGAATTTATCAAAGCAGTTGATATTTTTTTCGAGATTTTGAGCTTTGTCATTTAGATTACTGCACCTCATTTTTCTCATTCCTACGAAAGGCGTGGCAAGGCATTCAGTAGGCTGCTACTTCCTGTAATTTACCAAAGGTAGAGCCGTGAAAGCTTCCCCAGGCTAAAGTTGGGAATAGGAATTTAATATAAAGATTTAATTTGATGAGGTTTGTCCAGCCATTTTCCCTTCGTAAATTGCAATAATTTTTTTTACATTTGTCATATGTTCTTGATAAATCTCTGGCGTTTCTGAATTTGGATTAATTATTAATTCACCAATAGTATCATTAGCACATTCATTAATAAAATCAATCAGTAAATTTGGCATTGTAATATTTTCTTCAGCAATCTTTTTAATAGTGGTATTAGGGTTATTCTGCTCTACAATAGCTTTTAATACCTGAATTGTATAAGCGGGTAGCTGTTCGATAAAATCAGCCCATTCTTCAGAAAAATTTTCTAACTGAGTTCCAGTTTCTATTGTTTCTAAGGATTCTATTAATTCAGAGAAAGGAAAAAATTCTTCGCTTGCTTCCTGTTCGTTTTCATTCAATTGTTCCTGAGTAGTCAGGGTTTCGATTTGATGAAGCAGTTCCCAAACTTGGCTTTGCAACTCATCGCGCTCCTCTTGCAAGACTGAGACTTGCCCTTGTAACTGTTGT
Organism: Scytonema sp. PCC 10023; assembly: GCF_963920835.1. Classification (NCBI taxonomy): domain Bacteria; kingdom Bacillati; phylum Cyanobacteriota; class Cyanophyceae; order Nostocales; family Scytonemataceae; genus Scytonema; species Scytonema sp. PCC 10023. Next base: position 28,432 of record NZ_CAWUDP010000022.1, on the reverse strand, counting down.
AGTTGAGTTTGTTGTTCTGCAAGTTGGGTTTGTAAGGAATTTAGGCTTGATTCTATAAGTTCTTTCTCAACTTTTTTATCTAAAAGAAATTGCTTTTGCTGGTTTTCCTGAGCTTCTAACTCTTGTATGTGGACTCGTAAGTCGTGTAATTTTTCTTCTAATTGAGGCTTTAATCTGTTCAGTAAAGTTAAGTTACTTTCTAATTCTTGCTTTTGCTGCTGAAGTTCACTTATTTGAGTTTGCAGTTGAGTGATTTCAGCACGCGAAACATTATGATTCAATTCTAAACGGCGTTTTTCTGCTGTTAGGGCAGAAAAGGAATTATTGAGTTCTACTTTTGATTTATCTAATGCATGAAGCTCATTTTGTAAATAGTTTATTTCTGCTTCTAACTGTTTTTTTTCTATAATGTAGGTGCTTAGCTCTCTATTAAGACTATCTCTTTGATTACGTCGTTCTAAGACTTGATTTTGCAGTTTATTTGACTCTGCATACAATGAGGCGTTATGTGCTTCAATTTGATTCATTTCTGCGACAAAGCGCGACTTTAATCCCTCAAGGTCTCTAATTCGCCTTTGTAGGGAATCTAAAATGAGCATTTCATGATTTCTTCTTCTTTTATCTACAAATAATGCTGATAGATATGTCGCAGGTACAGTGATTACACCTGTGAGAAGGGCATTGCTAAAATTCCAGCTAAGGACGAGACTAAGACCAAAACTCACTCCAAAGGCAACTATACCTATAATAAGTCGATTGCTCACCGTTGCTGATTGCATATTGCTTGTTTTTAACATAGTCAAGTCGTCAACCTAAGCATTTTCTAAATTACTAAGCCTCACACTGTCGCGGGTGAAAGCTATCGGTGTCATCATTTTCATACAACAATAAAGAAAAATGAAAAATGAAAAATGAAATTTATCTATTTCATAATTCTGGGTTCGCTGGAAAGTGGGTTGAACTCGATAGTGACAAATCTGCTTTCAAAAAATCAACAAATTGTCTTGCTGTTCTTCCAGAACGACCATTATGGCGAGTCGCCCACTGTAAAGCTTGGCGTTCCAAATCTTCCTGACTGATATCAATTTCAGCTTGTGCCGCAAGATGCCGGATAATTTGTAAGTAAGTTTTCTGATCAGCTCCTTCAAAAGTTAAGGTCAAGCCAAAGCGATCGCTAAAAGAAAGCTTCTCTTGCATGGTATCCCATGCATGGATTTCTTCGTTGTCCTTGGGCGATGGTCTATCGGCAAAAAACTCTCGAATTAGGTGGCGGCGGTTGGAAGTAGCATACACAACAACGTTTTGCGGTCGTGCGGTTAAATTACCTTCCAAAACCACTTTGAGTGCTTTAAAAGCATCGTCATCTTCTTCAAAAGACAGGTCATCGACAAAGATGATAAATTTCTGTGGGACACCGCGCAACTGCTCCACAATTTTTGGTAAGTCTTTCAATTCAGATTTTGCCACTTCCAGTACGCGTAAGTTGCTATCGCCATACTCCTTCAACAAAGCTTTTACCAGAGAAGATTTTCCGGAACCACGGCTCCCGTAAAGTAAGACGTGTAGCGCCACCTGTCCAGATAATAAAAACTCTGTGTTTTTCAACAAAGCTTGTTTTTGCGACTCGTAACCCACGAGTTGACTCAACTCAACTGAATCAGGATAGCGTATTCCGATAAACTGCCCAGCTTGCCAACGCAAAGCCTTATACTCTGCAAATAAACCTGTACCAAATTGGCGATAATAAGCTGCCAATTCTTTCACAGCATCAGCCCAATTTTCCAACTGTTGTAGTTTCTCTAGGAGCGGTAATTCGTGAATTCCTGCTACTCTATCTTGCTCTACATACCACACAACTGGTGAAACGGGTAGATGAGCTACGGCTTGCACCCACTGACTCAAAGCAGCGCTGCTGCACTCATAAAGATTTTGCAACGCTTGTAAATCATGCTGAACTGCTGCTACTAGTGCAGGAGGTAAATTCTCAAATTCTTGCTGTTGAGCTAGCTGAGTAAAAGGATTATCTGCTCTCAGAATTTGAGTTATCAGATACTCCTCCCAGTTTTGATGTCTGGCAGCTAAGCACTTGAAGTAATTGCCGTACGCCTGGAGACAACTCTGCGCGTCCGCATCAGTGTAACGTATTGCTTGTAACAGGTCAAGATATGCAATCCCCACTTCGCCTTGGAGGACGGATTGGTAGAGTAAGAGGGACGCTGCTTGGCGCTGGAGATATTGGACCTTTGCGATTGCTCTATTATCCATCAATCAATCATGGTGATGTAGCTAAATAGCTATGGTAAATTGTCTGCTGATGCTTGCAGCAAAATCAAAATCTACATAGGTTTTAACAATGACTTTAGGTATTGTTGCAGCCCTTGCCTATGGCATCTTAGCTATTATCGGTGGCATCATTGGCTACCGTAAAGCGAATAGCAAAGTTTCTCTTATTAGTGGTATCATCAGTGGTTTACTACTGATGATTGCTGCTTTTGTCTATCTCCAAGGACAAACTTGGGGTCTGACATTAGCAGCTGTGATCACTGGTGTTTTGATAGTTGTTTTTGGATTTCGACTGGTTAAAACACGCAAATTTATGCCTGCCGGATTCATGACTCTTTTAGGTGTGGTCGCACTAGCGACGATGGTAACTCAGCTGGCGGTACTGAGGTAACATAAGCTTACTCGTCATAACCATTCTCGGTTTTTGACATAGCTGCACTTTCCCTGCTCCACTCTCCCTGATCGAGGTTGTTAAATTAGTACATTTATATTATCTCAAAGTTAATTTTGTCACGCCAAATCCGCATTTACAACCTCTATTTGTTCTGGAGACTGGAGGCCGCACGCCGGACGCCAGATAGGTGGGGAGACGCTCCAAAGGGCGCTGGCTCCCCAACGCACAAGCTTGGCTACACACGCAGGCTTTAGCTGTGCGCTATCCTTGTCGCTTTCCGCAAGGGTAGCGCATATTCTATTCTCCTGGGTGTGGTGCAACATCTGATACCCCGTAAAGTTAACTAGCCAGACTATGAGTAGTCTGTCACACAAACTATGTAGGGTGAAATAAAAAACCACAAAGGCGAGGCAGTGCGTTGGGCGGTGCCGACAGTCCCGCAACTGCCGTCCAAAGAACGCAAAGAAAGAGGAAAAGAAGATAAATTCCTAAATGGGTTTACGCCTCAAAGTTACGTTGACGAAATACGAGTAAGGAAGAAGGGTTAGGTTTCTTGGCGTAGCCTAAGAGACTGAAAATTATTGTAAACGTAGTGCATCACGTTTACGTACACGCCCATTGAGTTGTGCCTTCTTTAAAACAGCAATGCTTACGCGTAGAGTAACACCCTACCTTAGCAATATTTGCTGTCAAGTGTTTTTTATTGTTGTCAGAGTTTATTAATATATGTTTCTCAGTTTAAGAAGAAGTAAAAACATTAGTTCATCTGTTGATTCAAAAATGTTTTTGAGTTTAAGAAGAGGTAAAAATTATTGTTGATTAGCATTTTTGGGATTGTCAAGAAAATGTTGCAGAAACTACAGAAAAGAGAATTTGATTTTCAGTGAAAACATGCCTAGTTCAAAAGCACAATCAGTAACTTCTCTGAAGTTATTTCATACTTCACAAAAATGTAAGCTTCACAATAGCGTTGCTGTAAGAATTTCAGCTACTAGTCATTCTAAAACGCAAGATTGGAGGGTAACCAAATCATTGGTAAGCTCCGGAAATCAACTCAGATGTCATGTACTTTAGGATGTCATCTAAACGAGGGGGATAGGTCTGTTAATGTATATTTATCATCCAAAAGTTATCAGCAATTATGGAATCAAAATGCACATTTACAAAACTTTATTTATAGCCTTAACTATGTAGGCACAGACATTTGAAAGATTTGGCTGAACGCTGACGCAAAATTTCAAGCAATAGTAAAGGTAGCATTGCCATTTTGGCAGGTTCATTTTAGAAAAATCGGATATTAGTAGATTGTGTCAATCGTTATTGATACTCGCACGCTTGTTGCTATCTACTGAATACTGTTGAAGCAAAGCCAATACTGAAATAGCGGATTATCCAAGCAATCTTACGCTATAGGAATTAATACATGGTACTTTCACTGTCTTCTCATAATGTTATCCAGTATCTGCATAAAGCAGGTCTGTGTAGCTCAGAAGAAGGCGTATATGCCGATTCTGAATTACCGTTAAGTAGCATGAAAAATTGCAATTTACTTGTGAATTTTACGGCAAATCACAAGCTACTGGTTAAACAGGAACGATACATTAATAATGATGCAAACTCCCATGAGTTTTTCAATGAATGGCTGTTTCACCAATTGCTTCAGCAGTTTCCAGTTTTAGGAAATATTCCTGCGATCGCATCATTATTAGTACATTTTGATGAAGAAAAATCTATTATTGTTCGCAATTACCTAAAGGAATATTTTGAACTAGCAAGTTTTTATCAAAAAAATTTGTCCTTTCCCAAAGCAATTGCAAGTGCTATTGGCACGAGCTTGGGAGCGCTGCATCGTGCTACTTTTAATCGCCGAGAATATCGTGATTTTATGGCAACTGCTCCTGAAGGACAGTTTCGCTATCAATTTTATAATCCAGCGCAAGGAATAGGGTCAATTGGATCTGAGATTTTTGGGAATGTTCCCACAGATGCACTGAAATTCTACGTTCTTTATCAACATTATGAAAGTTTGGAAGCAGCAATTGCAGAATTGGCATACGAATGGAATCCCTGTTGCTTAACTCATAATGATTTAAAATTGGAAAATATTTTAGTCCATTCAAGGTGGGATCAGTTAGATAATTGTCTTGTACGACTGATTGACTGGGAAGCTTGTGCTTGGGGAGATCCTGCTTTTGATTTGGGAACTTTAGTAGCAAGCTATCTGAAAATTTGGTTAGAAAGTCTAGTGGTAGATCCCACTATCGAGTTAGAAGAATCTTTGCTTCTAGCAGCAGTACCATTGGAAGTTCTCCAACCCTCAATAATAGCCCTAACTCTGGCTTATCTTGATTCTTTCCCAATGATTCTTGAGTATCATAGCGACTTTGTTCAACGAGTTATTCAGTTTGCGGGTTTAGTTTTAATTCATGAAATTGAGTCAAAGATTAAGCATCACAAATACTTTGATAACTCAAGTATTTGTATGCTCCAAGTTGCTAAAAGTTTACTCACTAAAGCGCAAGAGTCTGTGCTGACTGTTTTCGGGATTGCAGAGTCAGAGATTATAAAACATTTTGTGAACTTCGCTCAATTCTCTCAGCCAGAAACAGAAAATAACTTGCTTCGCCTTTATTACGACAAAACTCGTTTGCGTGGTTGTTAATACGAGAAGGTGACGAGAATGGAGAAGTCAATAAACAATCGATTTCTTACAAAAGTATGATTTGGATATTTAGAACCGCAGATGCAGACAAATAAATTATCTGTGTCCACCCCCCTCATTCCCCCCTAAAAAAGGGGGGAAGACAGAGGAAAAACTTTTATTTAATGTCCATCTGTGGTTTAATTTTCCAAAAATTGCCAAAAAATTTCATTTCGCACTTTTGTTTAATTACTATCCCTGTATACTCGCTTTGCTCTCTACCCTGAACTCTCCTTTAATAAGCTCCAATAATGCTAGAGTCTTCTACCAAACCGCTGCTAAATTCTCTATTAGATATTGCTAGCAATATCCAAATTGAATCTAACTTTTGCATTCGCCACCCTAAATATCAACCCTTTGCTCTACCAGCCAAAATAGCAGAGCGATTCCGGAAAAATTCGCCAGGATTACAACACAAGTATCTTGCTCTACTTTTGCGAAATTTCCTTCACGGGATTTACTACAATGGTTCGCTACAAACCACATTGTCACTGAATGGTGATGCGAGTCATAACTTAGCATACAAAAGCCTAGAGAGCCATTCGATTTTGGAGATTGATTGGCAATTTTACGAGCAATTACATACCAGCAATCACGGTAGAGGTTACTTTGATCCTGGTTGGCTGGTGTTGCGACGAGAACCAGATGGTAGTATCGCAGTTACCAAAGGCGGTTTGACATTGTATGTTGAGTACAATAGCAACCTAGAACCATCAACGCAAAGCGCCAAAGTAGGAGAGTATATTAATATCTGGATGCCTAAAAACCGACTGGAAAACGGCTTTTACGTAGCGGTTAGTAATGTCAGACAGGATTTGCAGGTTCACCCAGATGCTCATTTGGGCGCAGGGCGAATTTACTTTAATGTCACTCCATTTGGTGCGATCGCCCTCATGAAACGCCTCACACAGCAACTGAACGCTGCTGCAATTCCTTTTAATTTTCAGGTTTTACATAATCCATTAGCCTATGGGCGCTACGACTCAGGAGTGCTGTGCTTTGAACGCGAAGACTACCCAGCAGTGCGAAAAATCCTTCAGGCTGTGTATGCAGATTATCAATCGCATTTTGACAAAGAAATCCCCTTATTTACCAAATTTTTGGCACCTGGGCTAGGTTTAGCTGAAGAAGTCAGCCAAAAATTTGCAGCGCAGGAAAGTTTTGGAATGAACCGCTGTCAAATTGTGGCTAATGCTTTGTTGGAAGTTTGGCAACAAGGTAACAATTCAACGCACGAGCGAATGAGGGCAATTGAGCTACATTTTACTCGGTTCGGCATTGATTTACAGCGTCCTTACCTCAATCCTTGCTCTGAGGATATTTATTACCCATTAAACTGATATAGCAGGGAACGCTTATTACGTCCTAACCACCTTGGCTGTTGCTGTACTATACTCGGGATTCAAAGTCAACAAGCAAAGATTATTTTAGATATTAGACCAAAGGAGAATTAAAACATATGTAGCAGTTTATCTTTAATTGTATCAATCTTATTTTCACATAGATCAACTAATCGACCTATTGGCACATCGGTAAGAGCAATAAAACAGATTGCAACAGTAGTGTCAGGCAAGTCATAAAAATAGATCATCAATTGTCTGGCTTCTAGCTTAAAAATAGAATACTGTAGGGAACCGAATTTTGTGGTTTCCCCAAAAGAATCTAAAGCCTTTGAAACCTGCTTTAGATTCTCAAAATGTTCAAATGCCTGACCAATATCATTATCCCCAAAAACAATTTCATCCATCTTTGGGCGCGTGCTACTGAAATAAAGAGGTATACCTGCATTGAGATCAAATATAAAAATTTCCTGTAGTTGATCTTTTGTTTGATTAATAACGTCAGCTAGCAAATCAGAAACCCGTGTGTAATTTACTGCTCCGGAACTGAGATCATTCTGCTCACTTTGTTTCTCTTCAATAGGTGTCCTTAACACCTCTTCGTCAAATCTCCGCAAAGCTGGGTTACCAGGATTGTCTTGACGAGCAGCAGTTAATAGCTCTTTCAGTCGCCCATTAGCTTCAGCCCATAGAATCAGTTGGAAGACGCTGATCTGATAGTTTTCACCTGTTGTGATCGCATCTAAATTCTCATTTAAGCTGAAGCGAACCATCATTTTGAGTTTTCCTGGAATAGGAAATGCACTCAGGAGTGCTTTGTGGAACTCCTGAAACCATCCTTCAGTATTTAATATTTGAACATCCTGGTCACTCATTAGACTTTAATATAGATTATTTTTTGGAGTCAGAAGATGGAGGGTATTCGTTAGTTTGTAACTATTGCTCGATTAGTTCCGTCATTACTTGGCTCATGTTGCGTCCCCACAAAGCGCAAGCAGCATGGAACCGTTTCTTGAGGTCATATACAATGCTAATTGCATTATTATAGCAACCGCCTTGGCGATTTGAGCAGAAACTGGATCTAGCTGGCAAATGCTAGAAACCAGATGATTGCGGTAAAATTGTTTACTGTAGCAGGCTATTTGTTTGCTACCTATTTTTGAACTTTGGCTTGAATTATGGCCTTTACTTATAACCGCACCATTCGCTTTCAAGACACTGATGCTGCTGGGGTAGTTTACTTTACCAATATCTTGAGTATTTGTCATGAGGCTTATGAGGAGTCTCTAATTATATCTGGCATTAATCTCAAAGATTTTTTTACGAATCCTTCTGTAGCTTTTCCGATTGTTCATACTAGTGTGGACTTTTTTCGTCCTCTGTATTGTGGGGACAATTCGGTTATTAGATTAATGCCACAACAGCTTAGTGTCGATAGGTTTGAAGTGGCTTATGAAGTGATAGTTGGTGAGGTGATGGCTGCTAAAGCAGTGACTCGACACGTTTGTATTGAGACAAATAGCAGAACTAAAAGAGAGTTGCCAGAAGAAATGACGGAATGGTTGGAAGCGAACCGCCGAGGCGCAGAGAGCGCAGAGAGAAGAAAGTCAAGAGAGGCTATTTGAAAGAGTTAAGAGTTGAAAGAGATTTTTCTTTCATAAGTGAGGTTTGTTTGAATGAGGACTTACGCAGTAATAACGGAAAAACGAACCGCAAAGGACACGAAGGACACGAAGGAAAGAGGTTTTCAAAGAGATTTTGCGCGAGTCCTGTGAATAAATTTTGTGGCTATTGTCTGTAGCTGTTGGCGGTTGATTTTGCCTTGAGAGTTACGAGGTAAGGTTTGTACAGGAATCCAATGTTTGGGGATTTTAAATTTGCTGAGTTTCTCTTTTAGGAGATTTCGGATTTCTAAATCAGAAGTATTCGAGTTTTTCGGAATGTAAATTGCTGTGACTGCTTGTCCCCAAAGTTTATCTGGTATGCCAATGACACAAACATCAGCTACCATTTTTGTTGCTCTTATGGTTGATTCAATTTCGATTGGATAGACATTTTCCCCGCCTGTAATGATTTTTTCGCTGTTACGTCCAACAATATGTAAATAACCTCGTTTATCTAAAAATCCCAAATCATCTACTTGCAAATATTCTTGATTATCCCAAGTATTAGGATAGTAGCCTAAAGCTAGAGATTGAGAATAAATTGTGATATTTCCTATTTGATTTGAATTCAATTCCTCGCCTTGCTCATTGCAAATTTTTACAGAGGCATGGGGAAGGAGTTGAGTACAGCTATCTTTACCATTAAGAAAATCATCGGGTTTGAGGGTGGCAATTTGTGAGGCGGTTTCTGTCATGCCATACGTGGGAGCTAATCGGATGTTGTAATATCTTGCTTTTTCTAAAAGTTCGTTCCAAGCTGGCGCACCTCCCAAAAGTACAGTTTGAAATTGGGATAGCCACTCGGTTAGTTCTGGATTTTGTAGAAGACGCTGTAACTGTGTTGGTACTAAAGAAATACAAAATTTTGATGGTTCAATAGTGCTTATTTGATTTTTTATTTGACCAGATTCTAAGTCTTTAAATTGCTGAATAACGAGTTTTCCACCAGTATTGAAGGAGCGCATAAATTGCATTAAACCGCTGACATGATAAAGCGGTAATACGCAAAAGGAATTAACTTGATTGAGCGAAAAATGTTCTGTAAATCCTCTTACGGATGCCATTAAAGTTTCCCAGGTATGAATGGCAAACTTCATCTTTCCCGATGAACCACCAGTCGGAATCATAATGGCTGCTGAGTGGGGAGGTAAGAAAGTAGGAATGAGGGAGTGAGGGAATGAGGGAATGAGAGAAGTTTCCCTCCCTCTCTCCCTCTCTCCCTCCCTCTCTCTCTCCCTCTCTCCCTCCCTCTCTCCCTCCCTCTCTCCCTCCCTTTCTCTCTCCCTCTCTCCCTCCCTCTCTCCCTTTTCTCTAGTTTTTATTCCCCAATTCCTCGTCCCTAGTCCCCAAATTAAATCTGGGTTGACTAAATCAAAAACCTGTTGCCATTCTTGTTTTCCCCAATCGGGATTGCAAAGAAAAACTGGACAACGAGCTGCACAAGCAGCAAGAAACCCTGCTAAAAACCGCACTGGATCGCGTTCAGCTAGGAGAATTTTCAGTGGTCTGCCCTGATAATATGAAAACTGCGTTAATTCTAAATACAGTTGTTCGCTTAACTGGGCAAATAAATCCCTATCATCACAAATTAACCAGTCTTTAGGTAGAGGCTGGTAAAATGTTTGCTGCACAATATTTTCTAGAGTTTTTTCCATAAAGCTTCTGGCAAAGTTTCTTCTTGGGCAAACCAATGGTTGACACCAAAACCTACTGCTCTGTTACCCTGAGATAATTCAGCGGCTAGCTGGAGTGCAGCTTGTCTACCAATTGCGGTTTCAAACACGGATGAAAAGACAGCATCAATTTTATGCTGCTGACAAAACTGACGCAGGCGCGATGGTGAACCGACTATCCCAGGCTTGATCACAAAAATTCCTCGCCAACCTTGTTTGAAGCATCTGGCTAGTTGGTTAAGTGTGGCGACAGACTCATCTAGGGCGATCGCCGTCTGATAACAATGGCTCAATTCCAACATCGTCTCGAATTGAGCCACAGACAAAGGCTGTTCAATAAATTCAATTTCTAGGGATAATTCATCATTTGCCTTAATATTGTCGCAAGTCCGCAGCCATAAGTTAGCTTCTTCATAGCTCAATCCACCATTAGCGTCTAACCGCAGTTTTGCAGAGGCTGGCAAAGTTTGAGCGAGTCGTTCAAAAATTTCTAGTTCCTGAACAATTGGATAAACACCCATCTTCCACTTAAAGGTACGATATCCCTCCTTCCATAACTTCTCCCACGCCTCTAGCGCCGCTTCTCCAGCTGGCATTAACCCACTGTAACTCAGGTTATGAATGCTTAAATTCTCTTCTTGCTCTGCGCCCTCTGCGCTACGGACACTTTCCTCAACGGAGGGAACCTCCGCACGGAAGTGTCCTCCTCTGCGGTTCGTTTCCCAAGCCGACTCAAATCCAAATTGACACGCCGGTAACTTGTCAGGAATAGACAAAATCGTCTCTTCTGTGATTTCCTCTGGAAGCTCGTGGCAAAATTCTAGAGCTTGTTCCAGAGTTTCCGAACCAAACCAGCTGATGGGCGCAATTTCCCCCCAGCCGATTTTTCCTGTTTCATCAGTGAGACGCAGGATAATACCTTCGCGAACATCCCAGCTTCCGTAACTTGTAGTCAGCGCTTTGAGAAATCTTTGCTGATAAGGACGAAACTCAAATCGATACTGCATCAAAAACCTGCAAGCAAAAATCCCAAACCGAACAGTAAGCTACTCCAAAAATGCACTGATACGGCAATGAATTTACAGTTACTCACTTTTTCCGGGTGGTTATGATTTTGCTGAACATGGCTACATAACTTTCGGGCAAAGGGTAAACTCGCAAAACTTAGTAAAGTCCACACGGGAAAAATTCCACAAAGCACAAACAGCAAAGTTAGGGCATAAATGCTACCAGTAAACCAAGTTAACAACTGAGCCGCTTTTTGTGTTCCTATGCGGACAATTGGCGAACGTTTTCCTGCTGCTATGTCATCCTCAACTTGGTGAAAGTGCGAACAAAACAAAATTAAGCTTGTAGCAATTCCAACAATCACCGAAGCTGCGAGACTCATCATTGACCAGGTAGCAGTTTGACTGTAGTATGCTGCTCCTATAGCCAAGGGACCAAAGGCAAAAAAGCAAATGATTTCCCCTAAACCCTGGTACCCTAGACGAAAGGGAGGTCCTTGGTAAGTGTAGCCCAAAGCACAACAAAGCAAAATTATTCCGATTACGGTTAAGTCTTGTTGCCACCAAGCTATTGCTAGTATTCCCAGCAAACCCAGACCTAAAAATAAATTTCCCAGCCAAAATATTAATAGCTTATTGCCTGTTAAATTCACTAAAGAATGGTGTTTATTTTTGTCAATCCCTGTTTCAGAATCAAAGACATCATTACTGAGATTTTCCCAAGCCAGGATAAAAATTGCAGCGACTGAGAAAGTAGAAAAAACTGCTCCATGAAATATCTTAGTTTCCGCAAATGCGATCGCCGTTCCTACCCAGATGGGCATAAGAGCAACGCTGTACATTGGCGGTTTTATTGCCGCCATCCATAACTTAGTATTGGGATAAGAAATCAGCTTTGTAGTCATCAGTCGTGAGTAATGAAATTGCCAACAACTTTTTCAGCAAAAGTTCTTATGGTTTGTAAATACACCATATACAGACAACACATTCAAAAAAGTCGCTTTCTCTGTAAGAGTGAAGCATTAATCAGGTGCATTAACGCACTGAACCTGGTTATGGTCCTTCTCACTCTCAAATGACAGCATAAACTTGGCACTGCAATCAGGTTTTTGCCAAACCACAATCTGACAGAGCCACTACGCTGGTTACAAGGCGACTGTTTTGTGTTACCTGTAGAAATACGACCACGAATTATCACTCTTTTGGAAGTTAACTTTAGAAAAATTTACTCTTTCTAGATCATGACAGTTTCTCCATGTAACGCTGACTTTTTTGTATATAATAAGGAACTATGCCGCTTTCTTTTAGCCGTTCAGCAAAATTGCATCAAGAATAATGTCACACAAATTGCAAGTCTTTCCCTGGAGATTGACTGGGTTGACCCTTTAGTTGTCCTTGAGCGGCTGGCACAACCAAAGAAAATTAATTTTTATTGGGAGAATAGAGGAAAAAAAGAAGCGCTTGCTGCTGTTGATGCTGTCGCCAAATTAGAAATTGTTGGGAAAGAGCGTTTCGCTCAATCAGAAGAGTTTATCAAAGAATGTGTAAAAAATATAGTTTGCTTTTCTAGGACAAACCAAGCTTTCTCTGGAACTCAATTTTTATGTAGTTTTAGTTTTTTTGATCAAAATACCCAAGCAGACTATCCATTTCCAGCCGCTACCATTTTTCTGCCGCGTTGGCAAGTGGCTGTTAAAAATGAGTGTTGCGTATTAGTTTTAAATACAATTATCAATGCTGACGTAAATATTCAAAGAATTCTGCAAATTTTCTGGCGCAAGATTGAAATTATCAATTCCATAGGATATGAGTCACAAACTCTTGATTATTCTTTGCCAAAATTCAGCAAACAATCGGTTGCAAATCCAGAAAAATTTAAACTTTCAGTTTTGTCAGCTTTGGAAAAAATTCAGTCTAATCATTTAAATAAAATTGTTTTGGCAGATGCACTTGATGTTAGGTCAAATGCTGATTTTAACTTAATTCAATCCTTAAATAACCTGCGACAACTGCATCCTAATTGTTATGTGTTTTCTATAGGAAACGGTAAGGGACATAATTTTATAGGCGCAAGTCCGGAACGCTTAATTAGTATTCAGGAAAAACAGTTAATGACTGATGCTTTGGCTGGTTCTGCACCACGCGGTAAAACACCTGCTGAAGATGCTGCTAATGCCAGTTCTTTGCTCAATAGCATGAAAGAAAGACACGAACATTCGTTGGTGATTGATTTTATCACTCAGCGTCTGTCTCAACTGGGTTTATCACCTCAAGTTTTAGCACCTCGCTTGCGACAATTATCTAACATCCAGCACTTGTGGACACCTATCAGCGCCCGAGTTCCTGCTCATGTCCATCCCTTAAAGATAGTCGCCCAGCTACATCCTACACCAGCAGTTGCAGGTACTTCCCAAGAAATTGCTTGTCACGAAATTCGTCGTTACGAAAGCTTTGAAAGGGGTTTATACGCTGCGCCACTAGGTTGGGTAGACTTGGAGGGAAACTGTGAGTTTATTGTGGGAATTCGTTCAGCACTCATAGATGGCGATCGCGCCAGACTTTACGCAGGTGTTGGTATCGTTGCTGGTTCCGATCCCGACAAAGAACTTGCAGAAGTTCAACTCAAACTACAAGCGTTGCTCAAAGCATTAGTTTAGAATTTTGTGTAATGCTTGTAACAATTGCTTAACCGTGTAGGGCTTTGGCAAAAATGTTTCGACACCAAGGGCTTCCGTCCGTTGCTTGTTGTCTGAAAGTCCACTAGCAGCCATAATCTTGACACATGGATTCATTTTTAGCAAAGCACGGCTCGTGGTTAAACCATCCATGATTGGCATCATCATATCCACCAACACGACTTTAATTTCTTCCCGATGTTGAGCATACAATGCAAGTGCCTCAATGCCATCACAGCCTGTCAACACTTTATAGTTGTAGCTTTCCAGCGTGATTTTGGTAATCTCTCGAATTTCCGCCTCATCATCCACCACCAAAATCAATTCTCCATTTCCCGCAGGTAATTTCAAAGTTTCTGCTGGCGGTGTTTCGTTCTCTAAAACTGCTTTTAAAAAGACCTGAAATTGTGTTCCTTTACCAACAGTGCTAGAAACACTGATAAAACCGTTGTGGCTTTTCATAATGCCAAGCACTGTTGAAAGACCTAGCCCTGAACCTTTTGCGACCTCTTTGGTTGTAAAGAAAGGCTCAAAAATTCTATCCAATATTTCAGGAGACATACCAACTCCAGTATCCCTCACGGTGATCACAATGTGGGATCCAACAGTTGCATCAAGATTCATCTGCGCATAGTTTTCGTCAATCAAGAAATTTTCGGCTGAAATACTCAAAACACCACCATTTGGCATCGCATCGCGAGCGTTAATAACCAAATTTATGAGCACCTGATGCAGTTGTGTCGCATCTCCACAAACAGTCCAAAGATTTGGTGCTATGTCAGTGCAAAATTCGATAGATTTGGGAAATGTCTGTTTGGCAAACTGCTCAATTTCCAATATCAAATGCCGTAGTTGTAAAATCGTGCGCCTACCTTCGACACCGCGTGCAAACGATAGCACTTGCTTAACCAAAGTCGCACCACGTTGAGCGTTTGTTTCTAATGTCTCAACCAGCTGCTGGTTTTGCTCATCAGAAATTCTCATCCGCAAAAGTTGAGCAGACATGAGCATCGGAGCCAGTATATTATTGAGGTCGTGGGCAATACCGCTCGCAAGTGTGCCGAGGCTTTCCAGTCGTTGAGCGCGAAGAAACTGTGCTTCAAGTTGTTTCTTTTGGGTGATATCGGTGTCAACGGCGAGAATTGATTTTGGGTTCCCGCGTTCATCGCGTACTAGTGTCCAACGACTTTCGACGATGATTTCCTTGCCATCTTTCATCACTTTATGCAACTCACCATACCATTCGCCTGTAAGGTGAACTTGATGCAGAGCCTCTTCTACCTGCGGTGAAGTTTCCTTGAACAACAGCTCGTTGGCATCCTTGCCCAGAGCTTCTTGTACTTTCCAACCGTAAAGACGCTCAGCGCTTCTGTTCCAAAAGACAATTTTGTTTTCTAAATCTCTAACTACAATGGCATCTGTCGCGACATCGAGCCAAGCCGCTTGTTCGCGGATTTTCTGTTCCGCTTGTTTGCGCTCGGTGATATCCATTCCTACACCAACCATACGGACTGCTCTACCAGTTTCGTCATAGTACACTTGCCCTTTATTTCCTATCCAATGCAGCGCACCATCTGGTGATACTAATCGAAATTCGGCTTCATAATCTGTCCTATTTTCAATAGCATCTGTAATGGCAGCAAGGACGCGATCGCGATCTTCAGGATAAACAGCATCGAGAAAAGCTTCAAATGTGTGGTCATGGGAGCCTAAGGCAAGACCACAGAGCGGTTCCATTGGGTTATAATCCACAACATTATTGGTTGTGATGTTCCAATCCCAAGTCACCATGCGGGCGGCTTCCAGAGTTAACCTCAGTCGCGCTTCACTGTCTTGCAGTGCTTCAAGCGTCAGCTTTTGCTCTGTGATATCCATACAGGAACCAATGTAACCCGCAAAACTACCATCTGAATGGAATCTTGGGGTACCTGTATCTAAGAGCCAACGATACTCACCATCAAAACGCTTGAGGCGGTATTCCATTGTGAAACTGCGGCGAGCATCAAATGCAGTTGTGTAGGTTTCCAAGCAAAACTCTAAATCGTCAGGATGAACAAGTTCTGCCCATCCGTCACCTAGTTCTTGTCCTAGTGTGCGTCCACTAAATTCCAACCAGCCCTTGTTGAAATAATGACAAAATTGGTCAATACCAGCCATCCATATCATCACTGGGGCTGTGTCTGCCATAGTGCGAAATCGTTCTTCACTTTCTTGCAGCGCGGCGATCGCATTCTTGCGTACAGTGATGTCAATAGAAATGCCAACAATGCCGACTAATTCCCCCTTGTCATCGTGTATAGGCGAATCAGTGATTAAGATTGGGAACAAGGTGCCGTCTCGACGGCGAACGAGAAATTCACCAGACCAACTTTCACCGCGCTGTAGCTGCGACATAATCTGGGCGGCTTGCTGTTGTGAAGTCTCAGCAGGAACGACTTCCAAAATATTTTGACCTATGACTTCCACCGCTGACCAGCCGTAGAGTATTTCCGCAAAGCGATTCCAGTATATAATTTCCCCGTCCAAATTAGTGGCAATCACTGCCTGTTCCACCGTTGATAGCAGATGCGCCTGAAAGTAAATTGCTGCTTCTTGTTGCTTGCGCTCAGTAATATCAATAGCTATGCCCAAAGCCTGCACCGGCAAGCCATCGGCATTTTTGGTAAACAGAGTATTTCGGCTACGCATCCAACGCCACTCGCCATTGGCATCTCTGATCCGGTACTCTAGTTCTCGAACTTCACCTTCTTTGAGATTTTCAAAGCCTTTATGGTATTCTGTAATTCGCGGTATATCATCTAGATGAACCAGATTCGGCAATACTGCCTCTCTCATGGCTTCAATTTCTTGCGGCGCATACCCTAAAATCTCAACAATTTGTTTGTTTACATAAATAGTGCATTCTTCAACTAAGTCGTAGACATAAATGATATCTGGGCTGGTTTCAACAATCCGCTCAATAAAATACTGCTTTTCTTGCAAAGCAGCTTCTACTTGCTTGCGTTCGGCAAGTTCGCTTTGTACCTGCAACAACAGCATGGATTGCTGAATTGCGATCGCCAGTTGATCAGCCACTGCACAAGTTAATTCCACTTCCTCCTGTTGCCAAGAAAAAGAGTAGTTATTTCTGATCAGGCTAAGACTACCCCAAAGAATAGAGCCAAAATGCACTGGTACCAGCAACCATGCTCCCTGATAAGTTTCGGCAAAGTTACGGTTGATTTCGTCTGAACAAGCACGAGCATCTTCGATTTGAACAACTTCCAATCGCTTGAGCCGGGCGGCAATTTCATTGTCAACATCGGGAATTTCCAGTCCCAAAGCACTTGGTAAATCTGGAATTTGATGATAATCAGCGACATTCAGCCACAGTTGCCGTTCGGGTAGATATTGCACAATTTCAACTCGATCAGCTGGTACAAGCTGAGTAATCTCATAAACTGCTGTGGAAAAAATTGTTTCTAAGTCCAGAGAATTACGGATACTTTGAATCACGCGATTGAGCGCCTGCTCTTTTTGAACTTGGCGTCGCTCCCGTTCGTGTTGCTGTCTGAGCGCCTCTTCAGCCTGTTGGTGTTGAGCGGCTAATTGTTCTAACTGAGAAAGGTTTTGGCGTAGTGCAGTTAACTCTTCAATCAACTGCTCTTTTGTCTTTTCCTTGTCTTTCATTGCTTTATATTTTAGGAAAAAGCTCTGTTTCAAGCAGTCACTTAAAAGATTTAGATAAAGATGTTCTCCCTGTCATTATCTAAAATCGTAAATTTATATACCGCTTTAAAAGAATTCCTTCAATAATTGCTACTGAAAATATTCCAAAATATTGATAAGTATTTATCATTGCAATCCATCAAAAAATTGGACATCAAATAATCATTTATAAATCACAAAAAAGTTTTTACAAAAGTATGATTAAGTGATATATAACCACAAATTAACACAAAAGCACAATGAATTATCTGTCTTAACCTATGTGCATCTGTGGTTTCATTTTCATGAATTTCACTGTTGTAAGTTTCAGGTAAATGCACACAAATTAAATATATTATGTAGGGTGGGCAATACCCAACCCTATAGATTTGTAGGGAAAAAATTTAACACCAATTCTTGGCAATAGCTTATAGCTAGCTTGTAGTTACACAAACGTAACTACAAACCAAAGTCAAACTGTAAATCAATTGACTATAAATTCCTATGGATAAAGGGCTTGGCATCTGCACCTGTATAAGTAGCCACAATATGACCATTGCCAGTCATCTGATATTTGTATGTTACCAAACCTTCTAAGCCAACGGGACCACGAGGAGGCATTTGTTGAGTACTAATTCCGACTTCTGCACCAAAACCATACCGGAAGCCATCAGCAAATCGGGTAGAACAGTTGTGGTAAACTCCTGCTGCATTCACCAGCGCCAGGAAAGTTTCAGCAGCCTCTGCATCTTCAGTGACAATTGCATCGGTGTGTTTAGAGCCATAATCGTTAATGTGGGCGATCGCATCCTGCAATGAATCCACAACTTTAATCGACAAAATCAAATCAGAGTATTCTGTCTCCCAGTCTTCTTCTTTTGCGGCTGCTATACTTGACAAAATCTCACAACTGTGTATATCTCCTCTTAATTCCACATTGAGTTTTTGCAAAGTCTCAGCAATTTTTGGTAAAAATTCTTGAGCGATGCTGGTGTGAACTAGCAAAGTTTCAATCGCATTACAAGCAGCAGGATACCCCGTTTTGGCATCAACTGTAATCGCAATGGCTTTTTCAAAATCTGCGGCTTTGTCTACATAAAGATGACAAATTCCATCAGCGTGACCTAATACAGGTATACGGGTGTTTTCCTGTACAAATCTGACAAACGAGTTAGAACCCCTAGGAATAATTAAATCTACATACTTATCTAATTTCAAAAGTTCCAGGATTTCTTCTCGTGTTGTTAATAACTGCACCGCATCTGGATTAACAGCAGTTTGAGATAATCCTTGTTTAATCGCCTTAACTATCGCTTCACAAGAACGAGTTGCTTCTTTGCCACCCTTGAGAATAACACCATTTCCCGACTTGATAGCAAGAGAAACTATTTGAATTGCCGCTTCTGGACGTGCTTCAAAAATGATACCCAAAACTCCCAAAGGACAAGTGACGCGCTTCAGAATTAAGCCTGTATCAAGTTCACGGTGAATCTGTACAGCACCAACTGGATCAGGAAGCTTTCCTACATCTCTGACACCAGTAATGGCATCTCTTAACTTATGTTCATCTAACTGCAAACGCTTATAAAGTGGTTTAGCAATTCCTTCTGTAGTCGCTCTTTCACAATCAGCAACATTCGCTTGTAAAATTTCATCTTTTGCAGCTTCTAAAGCTTGGGCGATCGCTTCAATAGCTTGATTTTTCGCATCAGTTGACAGCACCGCCAGCTTGAGTGCAGCCTGTCGGGTTTTTTTAGCAACTGCAATTAGGTTTGATAAATCATCACTAGAAATAGTCATGCTCAAAAATCACGTTTATCTATACCTTTCCCCAATCGTATCAACAGTAGACCTGTTGCACGAATCCCTAAAACCCCCCTTAATTCCTCCGCAAGCCGAGGGAAGATTTAATTCCCTCCTCGCGGGGAGGGTTAGGGTGGGGTGTTAAATATTCGTGCAACAAATCTATTAGTTATTTTCTCCACCTCTGCATCCTCCACTTGGTTCACCCAACTGGGTAAGAAAAACTACTCGATTCGGGTGAGGTTTGAGCTACATAATCAAGCTTACTTTAGAAGTATCGAACGCAAATGAAATTCAGGGAGAAAAACAATGACATTTACTCAACCATCTACCGAAGCTCAACTTGACAGACCCGAACTAAGAGAAGGTTCCACAGGAGAAGCAGTTAAAGAATTACAAAATTTGTTAAAGAAATACGAACTTTACACAGGTGCTATTGATGGCATTTTTGGTCCAGCAACAACAAAAGCTGTCAAAGCCTTCCAACACCGTGTATTTTTAAAAGAAGATGGTATTGTTGCCGATAAGACTTGGCGAGCGCTTTACAAGGGTGCGCCAGTCGATATGCCAATTCTGAAAAGAGGTAGCAAAGGCGACCTAGTCGTCACCATTCAAAAAATCTTGCTAACTACCAAAGACTATAGTGGTAGTGCTGATGGCGACTTTGGTGTCCGCACAGAAACCGCAGTGAAAGCTTTCCAAAAGCGTGTAGGTTTGCCACAAGATGGCGTTGTTGGCGATCGCACTTGGTTTGAGTTCAGCAAAATTCATCACTAAAGCCACGTCGAGACAATGAGAAGGTAGTAGAAACACCAAACCCGATTTCTTTAAGAAACCGGGTTTTTCTACTTCTCACTTTTTTTATATTTATATATGTAAAGGAAATCAAAAGATTACATAAAAAAATTTTCAAAAGTGCTGTATACAAAGCAACATAATTAATAGATTTCAACAACTTTATTGAGTGAAAGCTAAAGGAGGACCTGATGGTTACTGCGACTGTACCAGAAAACCAGGTTAAAATCGGTCCCACCAAGCTGCTGATTAATAACGAGTGGGTGGAAAGCGTTAGCGGTCAGCGGTTTGAAACTATCAACCCCGCTACGGGTGAGGCCATTTGCGATGTTGCAGAGGCGGATGCACCAGATGTGGAGAAGGCAGTGCAAGCGGCTCGTAACGCTTTCAACAGTGGGGAGTGGCGTAAGATGTCCGCTACCCGTCGCGGTGAGTTGCTTTATAAACTGGCTGATTTGATTGAGCATAATATTGACGAACTCGCACGGCTAGAAACCCTAGACAACGGTAAGCCGCTACATGATTCTTACGGCGACATCAGGTTAGTTATAGCCTGCTACCGCTACTACGCAGGCTGGGCTGACAAAGTACAAGGTAAGACCATTCCCATCAATGGTCCTTACTTCTGCTACACACGCCATGAACCAGTGGGTGTGGTAGGTCAGATTATCCCTTGGAACTTTCCGTTGCTGATGCAGGCTTGGAAACTCTCTCCAGCTTTGGCAACTGGTAATACTGTAGTTCTCAAAACCGCTGAACAAACACCTTTGTCAGCACTGCGGATTGGCGAACTCATTATTGAGGCTGGTTTTCCTCCTGGTGTAGTCAACATTCTATCGGGATATGGACCAACAGCAGGAGCGGCGATCGCCCGCCACATGGATATTGATAAGGTTGCTTTTACCGGCTCAACTGAAGTTGGGCATTTGGTTATGGAAGCAGCTGCTAAGAGTAACCTCAAGCGCGTGACTCTAGAACTTGGTGGTAAGAGTCCCAACATCGTCTTTGCCGATGCTGATATGGATCAAGCAATTGTTGGTGCTCACCACAGTTTGTTCTTCAACCAAGGTCAGTGTTGCAACGCTGGTTCACGGCTGTTCGTCGAAGAGAAATGCTATGACGAGTTTGTCGCCAAGAGTGTAGAACGAGCCAAACAGCGCGTCGTCGGCGATCCCTTTGACCCAAATACGCAGCAAGGACCACAGGTAGATCAAGACCAGTTCAACAAAGTCATGAGCTACATCGAGTCAGGGATGCGCGATGGTGCTCAGATGTTATGCGGTGGGCATAGAGTTGGCGATCGCGGATTCTTTATTGAGCCCACTGTCTTTGCCAATGTCAGCAACGACATGAAGATTGCTCAAGAGGAAATCTTTGGTCCAGTTATGAGCATCATCAAATTCAAAGACATTGATGAAGCCATTCATTTGGCAAACAGCACAATGTACGGTCTCGCCGCCGGAGTATGGACAAAAGATATTACCAAAGCTCACGCCATTGCCAACAACGTCCGTGCAGGTACCGTTTGGGTGAATTGCTACCACGTGTTTGACGCTGCTGCACCTTTCGGCGGCTTCAAGCAATCTGGTATGGGTCGTGAACTCGGTGAGTATTGCCTAGAGCATTACACCGAAGTTAAGACCGTGACCATCAAGTTGTAAGAAAAATTTAAGATTTTAAACCACAGATGGACACAGATAAATTATCTGTCTTCCTCTACGTCTATCTGCGTGCATCTGCGGTTAAATATTCTTACAGCGCTTTTCTAATGATTAGACCACAAATCGTAGGGTGGGCATTGCCTATAAAAGCTTATGTGAGCGACATGTGAGATGTTGGTGAGCAATGCCCACCTTACAGAAAATCGCTGTAAATCCAATTTTTGCAACAAATTTAATGTTCTCCTGCAAGTTGAGCCTTAGCTTGTTGCCACAGCGACTCTAATTCCTCTAAAGTGTAATCAGAAAGAGGACGGTCAGCAAAAGCCTCCATTTTTTGCAAACGCTGAATAAAGCGCTGATTTGTTCCCTGTAAAGCTGCTTCCGGGTCAAGATTATTCCAACGGGCAAGTTGAAGAACAGAAAACAGCAAATCACCTAACTCAGCTTGTTGTCGTTCTGGTGTTTCGTGTTCCAAAGCCTGTTTGAATTCCGTCAATTCCTCATTAAACTTGTCCCACACCCCATCAATATTTTCCCACTCAAATCCAACAGCCGCCGCCTTTTGCGAAATCTTCATTGTTGCCATCAACGGCGGAAGCTTACGCGCATAGCCACCTAGCTTCCGACTGAGTGTTTGACTATCTGGCGATGGTTCACCTTTTTCCGCAGCTTTAATTTCTTCCCAGTTTTGCCGCACCTCATCAACGTTTTGCACCGACACATCACCAAAGACATGAGGATGACGACGAATCAGCTTTTGGGAAATCCCTTCAGCCACTTCCTTCAAAGAAAATTGTTCGTATTCGCCAGCGATTTGTGATTGTAGGACAACTTGTAAAAGTAAATCACCCAGTTCTTCAGCAATAGCGTCTTTATCTCCACTATTAATAGCATCTACCACTTCATAAGCTTCTTCTATCACATATGGTGTCAGCGTTTGGGGAGTTTGCGCCAAATCCCAAGGACAACCCCCATCTGGAGATCGCAACTTTGCCACTATATCAATTAATTCTTGTAACGCCGCCAAACTCTCAGCGTTCCTCTGGGTTTGATTAGTTTCCATAATTAATAAAAACTCTGCGTCCTCTGCGTCTTCTGCGGTTCAAAATCTCACTCTTTGTAGTTGGCAAGCAGAATGCCTACCCCACAAGATATTTATGACTTTGTGCGGCTATTTCTAGCTTTTACTTTACCCCTACTACTACCGCGACTCGTCGCTTTACGTTTCTTCATTTTCGCACGTGGCGGCAGCAATCCACGCACTCCCTGCTTTTGCACACGCTTGTATGCCGAGCCGCTCCAGTCGCTGAGAGAATGGCTCATAGCCCCAAGTTCGAGCCCTATAAGTAGGGCAAGAAATTCCGTACTGTAATAAGTGAGCGTGGATGTAACAGTTCCGCTTGCAGTCTGCCAATTGAACTCCACATTCCACAGCTTCTGGACAACAAATAAAGGGAAAATTGCCGCGATCGCTATCAAGCTACCTAGATAAAGTACACGTAGCGTCGTGCCGATGACTGGTCCATGAGATAAAAAAGAACGATGGCGTAGGCTTTTTTGATAAGGTAGCCAAATATAGCGCAAGAAACCCCAGCGTTGGTAGTGGCGGGAGTAAATGTCCAAGTCAGGACCGAACATCAGCCCTCCGAACAGAAAACCACCGACAACCAACAAAGTCAAGTTACCGCTCTTGGTTTGCCAGAAAGTAACACCAGTTACGAACGGCAAAGCCCATAAAGTAATGCGATCGTGAGTCCGACCAGAGGGCATAAGCAATTTTATGATTCGCTCATTTAAAATGTACAAGCCATTGCGACTCAGTAGGCACTAAATTCAATGCAGGATAGCATAGAAGAGATTGGGATTGACCAAAGAAAAATTTTTTCAAAAAAACTATCGCGTTCTCAGAATTTATGTGCTAATATTAGTTATTGTGTACGACAGCGGGCAGTTAGCTCAGTTGGTAGAGCGCCTGCCTTACAAGCAGGATGTCACTGGTTCGAGTCCAGTACCGCCCATTTCCCGCTGATTTCAAATAGTTAAGCGAAAATAAAGTCTGCCATGCAAGTTTAAGCCTAGTTTGCCGCGATGACAAACTAGCCTTGAAAGATTTGGCAGAAATCCTACTTTTCGTAAATAGACTTTCAAACCCTGAAACAAGATAAGCACCACCAGGCAAAAAAGCCGAAGTCAATTTATTGCTGTGAAACGGAGAAGGGGGGATTCGAACCCCCGTTAGGTTTCCCTAAAACGCATTTCGAGTGCGCCGCATTCAACCACTCTGCCACCTCTCCAAAGGCATGAGATTCCTATAATAAAGAATATATCACGAATTGGCAGTTTTTTAGAAAATAGATGTTTTATTTTCTGCTGCCTGGATAAATGTCTCAAACTGTCGGTTCGGTGTCCACTGAATAGCGCCGTCTCTACCTGTAAAGAACAGTTTTGTCTGACTTAGGCTCAATTCAGACAGCGTTTTTTGGTCAACCTTAGTGCTTGTGGCGATCGCCACTTGTGGTTGTAAAGCAGGAATTAATTCTTGTAAAGACTGACCAGGACACCACAAGACTTGCGTACGAGGTAAACCTCCAGTTTTCACTAGCTGACGCAGTTGAGTTGTTTCCAGTTCACCCACTAACAGCCAATTTTGCCCTAAAATTTGCAACTGTAAGATGGGCAATTGGTTGTTGATAAATTGTGCGACTACCGAACCAGTACTGACAGTTTGACCAACTGACAAAGCTTGGTAAATTCCCTTACCCTTTTCCACTTCCTTTTGAATGACCTGACTGGTCATGTAATTTTCTAATGTGGGAGAAGAGTCATAGAAAATCCCAATTGGCAAACGTTGTAATACCTCCACCCATGCACTATTGCCATTGCGATGGAAATTAGAAGCAATTGCCCAATCTATCTTATTCACACCCTGCTGTTGTAAAAACGGCACTATAGTGAAGCGTCCTGTCCCTTGCTCCCCACTATTAATGAGTGTGACCTTTCCTTGGTCTTGAATCACTAAAACTGGTTCCTCACCAGCTGCTAGGACTGTTATCCGAAACAGGGTGTTTGCAGAATGCCAAACTGGAATAAATACCAAACCCAAGGCAACCATACCAGCAAACCACCACCGCTTTTGCCACCAAGGCACCACCCATGCCAAGATGATTAATGTGTATATTGCTAGCATCTGACCAATGGATATGCTACCAATAGCAACTGTGCTTGCTGGTAAATTCGCGAAATATTCCACCAACTGTAGCAGCCAATGAGTTGGATGATACAACAAATTAGCCAAAGCGCTGCCTGCGTCAGGCAAAATTAAGCTTGCCAAGGCGCTTACCATTCCACCAATACTGATGACAGAAATCAATGGGGTGGAAAGGATATTAACTGGCAAAGTGTAAACCGCTATTACACTAAAGACATTCAATAGAAGGGGTAATGTCCAAATTGCAGCGGCAAGAGGAACTGCAATTGAAGATGCAATAATTGGTGGCAACCATTCCAAACGTTTTATGATTGGGGACGCTGTGACAATTAACCCCAGCGTTGCCAAGAAACTGAGTTGAAATCCTAAATCCCAAATCCATAAAGGATTAAATAGCAATAATAGTACTGCTGCAACCAGCAATGACCCGAACTGTTTGACTTTGCGTCTTAATCCTATTCCAATAAGTGCCGCAAATCCCATAATGACGGCTCTAAGTACCGATGGTTGCAAACCTGTTAGAGTTAGGAAAAGAATGAGAGCTATGCTGCCAAGTGTAATTTGGGTTCCTTTTTTAGCCTTTGATGTCAAACCCAGTATCACACCCAAAATTAACGATGTTTGAAACCCTGAGGCGGCTAAAGCATGAGCGAGTCCCACCTGGACGAAACGGTCTCGGGTATCGTAGGGTAAATCAACAACTTTGCTACCCAAAACCATAGCACTAACAAGCGGACCTTCTGGGATACCTAACAGACGAACTTGCGATCGCACAATTCGTTGGCGAACTTTCCACCATCCCCATTCATCCCCTTCATCGAGAATATTAACTTGCCGTCCACTTAGACCAGCAAAAGCACCTTCTTGTTGAAGAAATTTTTGAAAATCGAAAGCACCAGGATTTGATGGTGGTTTTGGTTTGTACAGAACGCCAGTGATACCAATTTGTTGAGTGATGTGTAACCCAGTCGCTTGAAGTAAAGGTACAGTGACATATAACTTTCCAGTCACTCCTTTAGTTCTACCTCCTGAACCACTGTCATTTCTTACCTCATCTAGCTGAGTTGCTTGTAACCACAATTGTCCACGCCCAGAACGAGTCATGCGGGGTGTACTAAGTACCTCACCGCGAACAATAAAAAGTTGTTCTTGATTGTTGCCATTTTCTGGCGGGACGAATTTACTAATATCGTTTGCTTTTGGTGTCGGAACTCGCAATTGAAAGTAAAAGCTAGCCAACAACCCCACCACACCAGCAATCAGCCACACTCTCACGTGAGGAGTGGTTTGCGGTAACTGTGGCACTGTCTTAGTTTGTGTTTGGGAATTTTCCTTATTTTGTGGGGGTTTCCGTATATTTGGGCGTCGTCTTCCAAAAAAGATCCCTCCTACTACACCCAAACCCAACACCCAAAAGCCACCCCACGGAACTGCTGTAAACAGCAACCCCAGAATGTAACCAAGACAGATTATGACACCACTTGCCTGAATCATTAGAGTTTTTGCAACAAGCACCCGGCAAACAGAAGTTGTGACTATACAGGCTTAGTCTGTGCAGGCGTACTTTATGTGTTTATCCTGAGTAGACAAGCTTCATTTGTATAGTCCCAGACTTCCAGTCTGCCGAGGTATAAAGATTTTGGCAATAGGTCTATCAAAAACTCATACCCAATTTCAAACCCAACGCGGCGTGCACAAACAGGAGACAAAGTGCTGTGCTACCCAAATAAGCATGCAATATGCGTAATGATGGTTTATTACCTGCAAATCCACTTAAAGAAATTACACCATTAATGAATAACAGTAACAGTACTATCGAGCCAGTCCAAAAGTGAGGGCTTTGCAGAATTGGCTGATGATGCATGACTAATGCCAACAATCCGCCTGTGTAACCAAGCGCCATGAATAAAAACATCCACGGCGCTAATTTGCGATGGTCACTCCGACTTTTCATTGCAGCTTCTTTATCCTCAACAAGTCGCCCTCTCCAACCCGCCAATCCAACAAAGCTACCCATCACAAAAACGACAATACCCATCATCACCGGATGTCCCCAATGGACTATAGGATGAGGTATTCCCAGAGAGCGAAACCACGCTGCAATAGGTTCCAAAACTTGGCTGAGATTGACCATTACTCAAAAACCTTGACTTTTTTGCAACATCTAATTTAGCAATTTCTTGCATAAATCAAAACAAAAGCTTAGGAAAGTCGGCTTTCTTTGTGTAACCTCACCCTTTTGGGCGAGGCAGTTTTACAAAGATTATGCACTCAACTAGCCGCTTTCAACAACGGAAAACCCAGCTTTTCTCGTTGTTCTACATATAATTGCGCGACCTTACGCGCTAAATGTCGAATTCTTGCAATATATCGGGTTCTCTCGGTTACAGAAATAACTCCTCTCGCATCTAGTAAATTGAAGGTGTGCGAACATTTCAACACGTAATCCAGGCTAGGTAACACCAGTCCTCGTTCACTCAATTGCTGCGCTTCCTGCTCGTATAAGTTAAATAATGTAAGCAGCATCTCAGGATTTGAAGCTTCAAAGTTGTAAACACACTGCTCAATCTCGCCTTGGAGGTGAACATCTCCATATGTGATGTTATCCGTCCAGTGAATTTTGGTCATTGCTTCAACCCCCTGGAGATACATTGTCAGTCTCTCCAAGCCATAAGTCATTTCAATTGACACAGGACGACAATCTAGTCCTCCACATTGTTGAAAGTAGGTAAATTGAGTAATTTCCATCCCATCTAACCAGACTTCCCACCCAGTCCCCCAAGCTCCCACCGTTGCATCTTCCCAATTGTCTTCTACAAAGCGGATATCGTGGTCTTCAGGACGAATTCCTAAAGCCCTCAAGGAATCCAGATAAATCTCTTGAATATTATCTGGTGAAGGCTTAATCAGGACTTGAAACTGGTAATAGTGTTGGAAGCGATTGGGGTTTTCACCGTAACGTCCATCTGTAGGACGGCGACAAGGCTCAACATAAGCGACAGCCCAAGGTTCTGGTCCCAGCGCTCTTAAAAAAGTATGGGGGTTTTTAGTGCCAGCGCCCTTTTCAATATCGTACGGTTGGGCAATGAGGCAACCGCGATCGCTCCAGAATTTCTGCAATACAGCTATAACTGACTGAAAATTCACAACTACCCTTCCTTCATCACTCTTGAGTGCATCTCCCATTTTTGCCTAAACCCGTGCCAGTGAGCAGTTTTGGGTAGTCTAAAAAAAAAACTTGGAAATTTTTTGAAAAAGGAGTTGACAATCCAAGAGTGGGTGGATATATTAAATAAGTGCCTGAAGAGCGGACGCCAAAACAAAGGCAAAGCCAAAGGCTCAGAACCTTGAAAATTTTATAGTTTTGAAAGCTAGTATACACCTTAAGCGTTGCGGTAGTAAACAATAAAAACCGAAGCTGAGGGTTAAAAAAATCAGCTAAACAAAGAGCGTACACGAGTGATATTCACTCTTTGTACAAGGAATCAAAACGGAGAGTTTGATCCTGGCTCAGGATGAACGCTGGCGGTATGCTTAACAC